>JANNFW010000057.1:0-7293 GCA_031380235.1 Rhodoferax sp.
CTGGCGGGCAAAGACCTGATCGCGCAAGCCAAAACCGGCAGTGGCAAAACCGCCGCTTTTGCGCTGGCTCTGTTGGCCCGGCTCAACCCGCGCTGGTTTGCGGTGCAGGCCTGCGTGCTGTGCCCTACGCGGGAGCTGGCAGATCAGGTGACCGTGGAGATTCGTCGCCTGGCGCGGGCGGAAGAAAACATCAAAGTCGTCACCCTGTGCGGCGGCGTGGCCTTACGCGGCCAGCGTGCGTCGCTGGAGCACGGCGCGCATGTCGTTGTGGGCACGCCGGGTCGCATCATGGATCATCTGGCGCGCGGTTATTTGACGTTGGAATCGCTCAACACCCTAGTGCTCGACGAGGCTGATCGCATGCTGGACATGGGTTTCTTCGACGACATTGCTACGGTCACCAAGCAGACCCCAAAGGAACGCCAAACCCTGCTGTTCTCGGCGACTTACCCGGAAGGCATCGAAAAACTGGCCAAGCAGTTCATGCGCGACCCGGCGCAGATCAAGGTCGAAGCGCAGCACGCCGAGAGTTTGATCGAGCAGCGCTTTTACGAAGTCACCCGAGCGAACCGCTTTGAAGCCGTCGCCGCACTGCTGAATCACTTTCGCCCGGTATCCACGCTGGCCTTTTGCAACACCAAGCAGCAATGCAAAGACCTCATCGTCTATCTGCAAGCGCAGGGCTTCAGCGCGCTGGCGCTCTACGGCGAGCTAGAGCAGCGCGAGCGCGACCAGGTGCTGGCGCAGTTCGCCAACCGCAGTTGCTCCGTACTGGTCGCAACCGATGTCGCGTCACGTGGATTGGACATCAACCAGCTGGAGGCAGTGATCAACGTCGACATCACGCCCGATGCTGAAATTCACGTCCACCGCATTGGCCGCACCGCGCGCGCTGGCGAATCAGGCTTGGCGCTAAGCCTGGCCTCGATGAACGAGATGGGTTTTGTCGGCAAAATCGAACAGTACCAAAACCGCCCTTCGGTGTGGCACAAGCTGGAAGAACTCACACCCACCGGCACAGGCCCGTTGCTTCCACCGATGTCAACGCTACAGATTCTGGGTGGACGAAAAGAAAAAATCCGCCCTGGCGATGTGCTCGGCGCGTTGACTGGCACGGACGGCGGCACCGCCTACACGCGCGAGCAGATTGGCAAAATCCAGGTAACGGAATTTTGTACTTTTGTCGCTGTGGCGCGGGAGCTTGCAAACGCCGCTTGCGACAAGCTCAATGTGGGGAAGATCAAGGGTAAGAGCGTCAAAGTGCGAGTGATGTCCGGCCGCGATGATTAAGGACGTCTGGAAGGTTAATATACCCAAATAAAGTATATCTAACACTTACAATTGTCGCTAAGCACAGATTTTCAATGCTTTTGGTGTCTGGCTCTTGTATATTCTGCGTAAGTAGCTACACTATTTATAGCATATCATCCTCTACCTGCTCCCCCGCCTCGTACAGGCACTCGCGCCCCAGGCGATCCATGCACAGCTCGGCTGTCCACGGCAGCATGAGGGAGCCGCAGCGCGAGTCGCGGTACATGCGCTCCAGCGGCAGGCTTTTGAGCATGGCCTGCCCGCCGCAGGTGCGCACCGCCAGGCGGCAGATGTCGTTGGCGTTTTCCATGATGGTGTAGTGCGCGGCGTACAGGCCCAAGCGGATTTCCTTGCTCGGGTCGACACGCGCAGCGCGGGCGTTTTGCAAAAAGATGGCGCGGGTCTGCTCCAGTTTGACCTTCATTTCAGCCACCGCGATTTGCTTGGTCGGGTACATGCGGCGTTTGACGGGTGGGGTGTTGGGCACCTCGCCACGCAGGTATTGCACGGTGAAGTCGTAAGCCGCCTGCGCGATTCCCATGTACGTGGGTGAGAGCGTGGCGAACATGTGCGGCCAACGCACGGCTGCCTGCGCGTAAATGCCCTCGGGTATGAGTCGCTCCACCTCGGCCACAAAGACATCCTTGAAAATCAGCGTGCGCGATACCGTGCCGCGCATGCCCAGCGGATCCCAATCACCCGTCACCGTCACGCCAGGCAGGTTTTTGTCCACCGCCAGATACAGCGAATCGCGCTGCGTGGCACCCGGTTTGTCCAGCGTGCACAAGATGCCGTAGTAGTCCGCCGCGCCCGACAGTGACGCAAATATCTTTTTGCCGTTGATGATGTAGCCACCATCCACCTTTTTCGCCAACGTGCCAAACGGTGCCTTGCCCGCTGCGGCTGCGCCGCCTTCAGAAAACGGTTGCGAGTAGATCTTGCCCTGCTCCACCACACGCTTGTAGTGCACCGCGCGATGGGCTTCGTGGTTGGCGCGCTGCTCGAGTGTCATGTCCAAATCGTCCGCAATGAAACCCGTCCACATGGTGGAGCTCACATGCATGTTGAGCGTGAGCGCGGTGGCACCGCAGTGGCGGCCAATTTCGGCGGCGGTCATCACGTAAGTCGCGAAGTCAGCGCCCCAGCCGCCATTTGCTTCGGGCACACAGATTTTCAGCAGGCCAGCGGCGCGCATGTCGGCGTAGTTCTCGAACGGGAACACCGCGTCGCGGTCGATTTGCTCGGCGCGTGGAGCAAACTTGGTCGTACCCAGCTCGCGGGCAATAGACAAAAGCTGATTTTGCTTGGCCGTCAGCTCGGTGTAGTCGCCAGCGATACTGGGCGGCAGGTAGCGGCGAGCTGGTGCGGTGGTGGATGGCGGGACAAGTGAGATCACGGCAGACATGGCGTTCTCCTCAATCAGGAAAGTGTTTCTTCAGAAAGTCGAGCACTGTGGCGTTGAATGCAGCGGGTGATTCCATGTTCCCCAGATGCCCCACGCCCCGCAGGCATTGATAGGCAGCATTCGTAATTCGTGCCGCCATTTTCTCCATGACAGCAGGCGGCGCATTGGTATCGAGCTCGCCCGCGAGGCATAACGTGGGCACGTTGATGCTCCTAAGATTGCCCAGCCGATTGAACGACACAATGGCCGACAGCGCCGCGCGGTAAGTGGACTCTGGCACGAGTGACATTAACGCCACGGCTGCGACGATGGCGCTTGAATCCGTATTCGGCCCGATCATGCCTGCCACGAGTTTAGGAGCAAGTCCTGCCATACCCAGACCCGCGTCGAGCCGTGCAAAACGACTGCTCAAAAACTGCTGCTGCCAGTCGCCACCGGGTTTGCCAAATGCGGGCGAGGTTGCAAACAAAATCAGCCCGTGGATGCTCGCCGGATCGAGTGCCACTGCCTCCTGCGCGATCATGCCACCCATGCTATGCCCCAAAATCACATTGCGGCGCGCGCCAATGTGTGCAACCAGCGCAAGCAGGGCTGTTGCCAGAGACTCAACGGTGTAGGGGATAACAAGCGGAGAAGCTCCGTAGCCGGGCGCATCCCACGCAATGCAGCGAAACCTTTCATTGGCCAGCGCGGGCAGGGCTTGATCCCAAGCCGCGTGCCCACCCCCTACGCCATGCAGCAAAAAAACGGCGGTGTCGCCTGTGCCATGTTCGGTGAAGCTCGGCAGCGTCATAGCGGGTTGAACTCGCTTAAGCTAACTCGCCGCAAAGCTGACCCGCGTCCACGACGGTTTTGCCATCCAGCGCGACAGTGCAGCCCTTCAGCGGCAAATCAAAGTGGCCCAGCGTATGCCGGCGAGCAACCTCGTTCGCACCCGTGGAGTACAAAAAGTTGCCTGCAAAGGCGCGCAGCTCGGTGCCGTTGAAATCATTCTTGTCGTAGAACGCCATCGCGTCCCAGCGCGCCTTCGGATTCATGCCCCAGCCCACGTGCGAGACGGCGTAGGCCTCTCTATCACCCCACGCAGCGAAGTAGCTGCGCATCAAGTCCGCATCAAGCCCGCTGCCGTTGATGCGGGTGACGAAATCGTTCTCGATGATCAGCTCGATTGGCTTTTCGAGATAACGCTTGAAGGTTAAATTCACATCGCCTTCGGCCATCACCAGTCGCCCGTTCACGCTGCCCTGCGCGGGAAACGCGAGGCACAGGCCACCCGGCCAGTGCGAAATCGTGCCAGGCCGCGCGGTGTAGCCCCAGCCGCCGCCCACCTGCGCGCCAGTCAGGTTGATGGTGAGATCAGTGCCCGCCGCAGACTTCACCTGCATCAGCTTGGCGGCACGCAGCATCTTGATGCCGACTTTCACCTTCGGCTCCAGCGCCGCATCGGGCAAGCACCGCTCTAGCACTTCGGGATGCTCGTTGCTGACCATCAACACCCGCGCGCCACCCGCCAATATCCGCGGTAACTCAGCCGCGTGCAGCAGACCTTCGACCGTCAAGTCCGCTACGAATGACGTAGCTGCCAGCGCTTGAACGACGGGTGCGAGGCCACCAATCGCATCCGACGCGCCGGTAGAGCGAATCGGTACAGGGGCCGTCAACTGCGGTGTGGTCAGCACGACATGGAATGCTCGGGTACCCAGTCGTGCCAGCGCCAGCTCGGCCAAATGCACGTTGACCGGGCGCGACTGCGTCTCCGACAAAATCGCTGCCGTGTCGCCCGCCTTCACGCCGCACAGCGCAAACGTCTGCGCAAAACACTCAATCCACTTGGCTTCGATTCGTTGTTGCAGCATCAGAATTTGGATCCCAACGTGAAGTACCCACCGCCGTGAAAAATCAGCGGCGGCGACTCAGAACGGGCAAACGTTTCGACCGCTGCGATAAAGAGGCAATGGTCGCCCACGATCTGCTGGCTCACCGTGCGGCATTCAAACCACGCAGCCGCCCCATGGATCAGCGGCATCCCCGACTGGCCCAGCGCAAACGAAACGCCGTCAAACTTGTTCGCCGCACTGCTGGCAAAGCGTCGGGACACCTCGACCTGCGCCTCGGCGAGCACATTCACCACAAAGCGGTCTGCCGCTTGAAACACGGGCAGGTTCGACGAATTCAGCCGCAGTGCCCAGGTGATCAGCGGTGGATCGAGCGACAGCGCGCCAAACGAGTTGGCCGTCAGCCCCACCAGATCCCCGTCAGCTGCACGCGTAGCGATGACGGTGATGCCAGTCGCAAATTGCCCCAGCACCTGGCGTAACTGGCGCGGATCAATCGGCACCGACGGTTCTAATGACGCAAGACTGCTTTCGGTGGCTTCGAGTTCGCTGGCTGCGGCTGCAATAGCGGTTGCAAGAGTGTGGGCAGAAGATAACGGCATTGCGCCATCATAACGACGAACGATTCATCGGGACGGACTTGATCTTGCCCCGTAAACTTAAGCCTATGGTGCAAATGAACATGAGTACGAACACAACTACAAAAGCTATCACGCTGCGCGAATCCCGACCGGGCGACATGGGCTGGGTAGTGCAGCAGCACGGCGAAATCTACGCCCGCGAATACGGCTGGAACGCCGATTTTGAAGCGCTGGTGCTAGACATCATGGCAAAGCTCCAGCGCCGCTGGCAACCCGATTGGGAGCGCTGCTGGATCGCCGAGGTAGACGGCCAACGCGCAGGCTCAGTCTTCGTCGTGCGCAAATCCAAAACCGTAGCCCAATTGCGCATGCTGATCCTTACACCGGAGGCGCGCGGCCTGGGCCTGGGTGCGCGGCTCACCGATGAATGCATCGCCTTCGCCAGACAAAAAGGCTACAAAAAGATGACCCTCTGGACAAACAGCTGCCTAGATGCCGCGCGTGCTATTTATGCCAAACGCGGGTTCAAGCTCGTAAAGAGCGAGGCTTATGAGGGGTTTGGGCAGAAGGGGTTGGTTAGTGAGACTTGGGAGATGGGGCTATGAGGCTGCGCCCCACCGTCTCGTCCAGTTCGTGTGGAGGTAAGCGCCGCGCGGGCTGGTAAACGTGCCAATCGTGGCGCGCACCAAAGGAGTCGCGCTGGGCCTGCAGCAGGTTGGCAGGCGCTGCGTTGGATTGGCGACTTGCGTTCAACGTCAAACCCCCATTGAAAAAGGGCCAGTGCTTTGCAGCCCTGGCCCCTTCTCATTCGGTCAACAGCGATCTAGAACTGCGTAACCTACTCAAGCAGCCAAGCGCGCCTTGACCTGGTTGACGATGCCTTCAAACGCGGGCATGTCGTGAATGGCGATGTCGGAGAGGACTTTGCGGTCGATCTCGATACCGGCTTTTTTAATGCCATTGGCGAACTGGCTGTAGGTCAGGCCACATTGGCGGGCTGCAGCGTTGATACGCGCGATCCACAACTGGCGGAACACGCGCTTTTTGGTGCGGCGGTCACGGTAGGCATATTGCCCCGCCTTCATTACCGCTTCTTTAGCGATGCGGTAGACATTGCCGCGGCGACCGCGGAAACCTTTGGCGAGGGCGAGAACTTTTTTGTGGCGGGCGCGAGCCGTTACACCACGTTTGACGCGAGGCATGTGTTACTCCTTGTTCGCTGGTGAATTAAATACCACGGCCGGGCATCATCTGAGACATGGAGGCCATATTGGTCTCATGCACCGTGACGGCTCCGCGCAGATGGCGTTTATTTTTGGTGGTCTTCTTGGTCAAGATGTGACGTTTGAAGGCTTGACCGCGCTTGACGGTGCCACCTGGGCGAACGCGGAAGCGCTTTTTAGCGCCGCTCTTGGTCTTCATTTTGGGCATGTAAATGCTCCTTCTTCATTGTGCTCGTGAGGCGTGCGCAAACTGATGCGCCCTTGTTGGCCCCGAGTCACTTATTTCCGGCCCGCCTTTCGGCGAATCGGTAAACCTTCCAAAAACTCAGTACTCAGACTACTTAAGCCGCAACTTCCGTCGGCGTTACTACTTTCGCAGCACCCCCGCCTGATTTCTTCTTGCCCGGCGCGATCATCATGATCATTTGTCGGCCTTCGAGCTTGGGAAATTGCTCCACCACGATCAAGTCTGCCAGATCAGCACGCATGCGGTTAAGCAATGCCATGCCGATCTCCTGGTGCGTGATCTCGCGGCCCCGAAAGCGCAGCGTGATCTTGCATTTGTCACCGTCATCCAAGAAGCGCTTAATATTGCGCAGCTTGATGTTGTAGTCACCATCGTCCGTGCCGGGGCGGAATTTGACTTCCTTGACCTCGATCACTTTCTGTTTGGACTTCGCGTCCGCCGCTTTTTTCTGCTCTTGGTACTTGAACTTGCCGTAATCCATCAGCCGGCAAACCGGCGGGACTGCAGTGGCAGAGATTTCAACCAGATCAACATCCAGCTCGCCTGCCATGCGCAGGGCTTCCATCAGGCTAACGACGCCGAGTGGCTCGTTTTCAACGCCTGAGAGGCGAACTTCCGGGGCCATGATTTCCCGGTTAAGGCGGTGTTTGCGTTCTTCGCGGTGACGGCGGTCACGAAATTCAGTAGCGAT
>JANNFW010000100.1:0-7259 GCA_031380235.1 Rhodoferax sp.
GCCGCCGCCCACGCAGGCAATCACTGCATCGGGCTGGTCGGTCTTGCAGCCTGCGGCTATCAGCATCTCGGGCATCTGCACCAGGCATTCCTTGCCGATCACGCTTTGAAAATCGCGCACCATCATCGGGAACGGATGCGATCCCAGCGCGCTGCCCAGAATGTAATGTGTCGTGCGCACATTCGTCACCCAGTCGCGCATGGCCTCGTTCACCGCCTCTTTCAGCGTTTTGCTGCCACTCTCTACCGGTACCACGGTGGCGCCCAGCAGCTTCATGCGGTAGACGTTGGGGCTCTGGCGCTTCACGTCTTCGCTGCCCATGTAGACCACGCATTCCAGCCCGTAGCGTGCGCAGATGGTGGCCGTGGCCACGCCGTGCTGGCCCGCACCCGTTTCAGCGATTACCCGTGGCTTGCCCATGCGTTTGGCGAGCATCGCCTGGCCTATGGTATTGTTTATTTTGTGGGCGCCGGTGTGGTTTAAGTCCTCGCGCTTCAGAAAAATCTGCGCGCCTCCCTGCTCACGGCTCATGCGCGCGGCGTGGTACACGGGCGAGGGGCGGCCTACGAAATGCGCCAGCTCGGATTCGAACTCTGCGATGAAGGCCGGGTCATGCTGATACCTTGAGTAAGCGTCTTTCAGTTCATTGATGGCGTGGGTTAGGGTCTCCGAGACGAAACTTCCACCGTAAATGCCGAAGTGACCTGACGGGTCAGGCTGTTGATAGTCTTTCATGGGTAAACCCTGCAAGTTGCCTGTCTGCCGCGCGAACGGCGGCACAGAAGCGGTTTATTTTGTCGGCGTCCTTGATGCCCTTGACGGGTTGTCCGTCGGATCCATCCAGTTCGACGCCGGAACTGATGTCCACGGCCAGCGTTTTACAGCGTGGCCGTACTTGCAGGATGCCGTCGGCCACGTTTGCAGCACTCAGCCCACCACTCAAGACGAGGTGAGCGTTGACGTTTGGAGGAAGAAGTGACCAATTAAAAACCTTGCCGCCGCCGCCGTATCCGTCAACATGAGCGTCGAGCAGGATGGCTTGGGCGTTTGAGTAATCTTGCGCGTATTTTACGAGATCAAATGACGCGGCCCCCGCACCTAGGGGAATTCTTGCCGCGCGCAGGTAGGCACGCGCACCATGCAGGCTGGCTTCTTGACATTGTGCGGGTGTTTCGTCGCCGTGAAGTTGAAGTGTGGCACCCGGCATCAGGCGGCAATGGGCGAGGATAGTGGCTGGGTCTTCGTTGACATAGAGCAGTACCGGCGTGATGAAGGGCGGCAGTCGTTTTGCCAGTTCAACGGCGCGCTCAATCGTCACATACCGCGCGCTTTTGCGATAAAGCACAAAGCCCATCGCATCGGCACCGGCGGCCACGACTGAGTCAACGTCTTGCTCGCGCGTCAGGCCACAAATTTTGATTCGGGTTCGGGAGAATCCGCCGCCGGGCCGCCCCAAGGCGGATTGCGCCCCCTCGGGGGGCAGCGCAGCAGACGCAGTCGCAAGCGTGGGGGCACTGTATGTCATGGCAGCCCATCATACGCAAGTGATTGATCTGGCAGACCCCAATGCGCGTCGTAGCGCGGCCCGACAAAGTAGAGCCCGTCTGGCGAGAAGGTAGGCGCCGCCTTCACCCGGTTGCGCTCTGCCAAAACGTCTTCGATCCATTGCGCAGGCTGTTTGCCCAAGCCAATGGTGATCAAGCAGCCCATGATGTTGCGGATCATGTGGTGCAAAAACGCGTTGGCCTCAAACTCAAAGCGCCAGTACGCCCCACTGCGGCTGATGTCGATGCGTTGCATGTTTTTGACGGGTGACAGGGCTTGGCAGCTTGATGCGCGGAAAGACGAAAAATCGTGCTCGCCCAACAGGCGAGCCGCCGCGTCATTCATGGCCTGAGCATCCAGAGCGCGGTAGACCCAGCCCACCCGGCCCGTATCTAAGCTAGGACGAACGGGCGACTCCAGCACGATGTAGATGTAGCGGCGCGAGATGGCGCTTGCGCGGCAATGGAATTCTGGTGGCACCTCGTGCGCCCACTGCACCGCGATGTCGCGCGGCAAATGAGCATTGGTGCCGCGCACCCAGGAGGATGGCGTGCGCTGCAAGAGGGTGTCAAAGTGCACGACTTGCATCAGTCCATGCACACCTGCGTCGGTACGGCCTGCGCACAGGGTGCTCAAGCGTGGCTGGTCGGTGAATTGGCCCAGCGCCTTTTCAAGTTTGTCTTGAACTGTCAAGCCCGAAAGTTGGCTTTGCCACCCCTGGTAAGCCCCGCCGTTGTAGCTGATGCCGAGTGCGAGCCTCACAGTGGCATGGCGGCCTGAAGGTGATTCAACCGACTTGAGCTTTCTAGCTAAGCTGCGCCAGCGCCGCCTGCGCGCGGGTCTTCATCTCACCACTGGCTTCGGCGATGACTTCCTCGATCAAGGCCCGTGCGCCATCTTCATCACCGATGGTGTTGAACTCTTCCGCCAACGACAGTTTGGTGGCGAGAGGATCGTCTTGTATCGCTGTTGCGGACTGCGTCAGGGATGAGCCCTCGGTGGAGTCGTTCAAATCCAGCGACAGCGAACCCAGGTCAAATTCCAGCATGCCGCCGTCGTCCGGCGCAGGCTCAGGTGCCTTTGGCGCAACGGTGGCCAGTAATCCCGACACCGTGGTGCCAAAACTGACAGCAGCCTCTTTCTTGAAGTCTTCTACTTCGCCCAGAATTTGGCCAGATTTTGCTTTGGATGCGACCGGCGGCAATTCGAATTCCAGGCCACTACCGCCTACGTTGTTGGTGATCGGCGCCAAGGGCTGCGGGGCCGTGGTCGAGGGCGGGTCGATGCTTAAATCCAGCGTGCCAAAGCCGCTGGCCAAACTGGTGCTGGACGCCGACAGGGGTGTCATTCGTGACGTACGCTCGCTGCTGGCGAGGTCACTCATGACGCTGGCATTCTCTTCATCCAGCGAAAAATCCAGATCGAGGTCGAAGCTGAGGTCTCCCGAACCCGCAGCGCTTGGCGCTGGCCTCAGCGGTGTAGTTGCTCCGCCAAAACTGTTCGCAGCACCGCTGGCGGCATTGCCTGCCATTGCGGCGCCTGCTGCCGCAACCCCTGCAACGGCAGCGGCACCTGCGCCGAAAGTTGCGCCCAGACCGGGACCTGCGCCTTTTGAAGCGGGCGGTGCAGCCTCCAGCGGCACTGCAAAAGACGGCATGCCACCAGCCTGGTAAAGGCTGTTGGTGGGGTCGATGCTCAAGCCCAATTCACAAACGCGTATCCAGTCAGCGCCCTCGCCATTGGTGGCCTTGAAAGCATCGCGGGCCGCACTTTCAAAGGCTGTCAGGTCGCGGCGTTTGGCAAAAATTTCAAGCAGCTTTTGGTGGATAGCGACCCGCCCTGGGTTGAACTTGAGGGCTTCACGCAAAATTTCTTCGGCCTGCACATCGCGACCGTAGGCCAGGTAGACATCCGCCTCGGCGACCGGATCGACATCATCCGCAGCATCAAGCTGGCTCGGGGTGTAGACCATGGAAGAGCCGCCGGCTGCGTCTTGCGTATCAACCTTTTGGCCGCCGCTGGCACCAAAGAAGGAGTCGGGCTGGAGGCGGCTCTCCAGAAAAACGCTGTCTTCCATCGCCGCTTTTTTGCGCTGGCGTGAACGGTAAATGCCAAAACCCGCCAACAGGGCAATGATGCCCAAGCCGACGGCGGGTAGGAGCGGATCGGCAGTCAGCTGGTCAATAAGAGAGGGCTCTTCAATCGGCGCTGGCGTTGGCTTCGCGACGGGCTTGGGTGCGCTCGCTGAGGCGACAGGTGCAGGGGCCGGTATCGTTGCCGATGGTGTAATCGTTGACGGCACAGGTGCCGACGAGGATGCTGTGATCGGCGCGACCACGGGCGGGGTATAAGCCACAACGGGTGCAGAGGCTGCTGCTGGGGCCGACGTGGATGCTGACGCCGACGGTTTGGCCGCAGATGCCGTCGCGGCCACGCCCGCTACTGCGCCGGCAGGTGCCGCCCCCAGCTTGGCCAGGTCACTCATGTTCTTGTTGACCTCTGCCGCGCGTGCGGCGGCCTCTTTGCTGGCGCGATCTTTGGCAATGCTTGCGGTTTCCGCCTGGGCCTTGAGGGCACCTTTGGACAAGGTGAGTTTGTCCGGCGCGCTGGCACCGGGCTTTTTGTCATCCACCTGAGCCTGCACGCTACCGCCTGATTTGCGGTCAGCCGCCGCCACTTGCGCAGTCGGCGCGTTGGTTGCCAGCTTTTTGCGGAAGTCGCCAAAGTCGCGACTCTGGGCGATCACCGTCTGCGTGGCATCTGCCGTGCTAATCGCCTGCGCCGCCTCTGCAGTGGGCACATTCATCACCGCGCCAGACTTGATGCGATTGATGTTGCTGTTGATAAAAGCCTCTGGGTTGGCGCGTAGCAGGGCCACCAACATTTGATCGAGCGAGACCGTCGCCGGTTTGTTCGCCATGGCGATCTTGCTGGCCGTGTCGCCGCGCTTAACCGTGACTTGGCCATCAACAGCAATTGACGGTCTGGCTGCCGCAACGGCAGCAGGCCGTGCTGCGCTTGGGCGTGAAGAAGCGGCTGGGCCTGAGGGAGCGGTACTGCCACTGATAGAGGTACCGGGAGCAGACTGCGCTTGCACTGGGCTTGACTGCACGGCGCCCGTCGCTGGCGCGGTAGGCGTTGCTGGCGCAGCACGCAGATTGGGCGGATCAAAGAGCATCGTGTAGTCACGCACGATACGACCCGTGTTCCAACTGGCCTCCAGAATCATGTCGACAAATGGGTCGTTCACGGGCCTGTCGCTGGTCAGGCGGATGTAGGCGCGGCCGTTGGCGCGGCGCTGAATGCTGGTGCGCAAACCTGACAGTGCGGCGTTGAACTCCAGCCCCGCGGCACGAAAAGCCTCGGGCGAAGCGACCGTGGCCTTGAGCGTCGCCGCCTCATCGGCATTCATCTCAGGGATATCAATTTCTGCGCGCAGCGGCTCACCCAATGCGGACTGCACGACGATATTGCCCAGTGAAAGCGCGTTGGCATGGTGTGCCGACAGGCCAAAAAGCGCTGCCGCAGCTAGTGCCATGGCAGACTTTTGCCAACGATGTGACTGAATGTTCAATTTATGGGCCTCCATTGTTTGGGCGACTGGCAATCATAACGAATCCGCGTCCATTATTGCCACACAATTGCTGACGGAATAGTGAGCACTCCAAACGTGAAAAGTACCATAACATCAATGTCTTAGCCTGACAAGCTAGAAACGCTATTAACTTGCGCAGCACCAGAATCCAGCCGTCAACGGGGCCCGGCATTGTTGCCAAACGACAACGGCAGGCCTTGTCGAGAACGGCAGCACAAAGCGCGTCGTTATGCCTGAAGCAAGATGCGCAACATGCGCCTGAGCGGCTCCGCAGCCCCCCACAGAAGCTGATCGCCTACCGTGAAAGCGCCCACATAGTCAGCCCCCATGGCCAGTTTGCGGATGCGGCCCACGGGAATGGTCATGGTTCCGGTGACGGCGACGGGGGTCAGGTACTGGGCGGTTGCTTCCCGCGTGTTGGGCACCACTTTGACCCAATCGTTGTCGGCGGCGATCATGGCTTCGATGTCGGCCACGGGCACGTTCTTTTTCAGCTTGAACGTCAACGCTTGGCTGTGGCAGCGCATGGCGCCCACGCGCACGCAAAAGCCGTCCACCGGAATGGCCGGGCGGCCAGAGCCACCCACGACATCATCGCCCAAGCCCATGATCTTGTTGGTCTCGGCCATGCCTTTCCATTCCTCCTTGCTCTTTCCCCAGTCAGCATCGTCTTTCGCAAGACCGATACCCATGTCTTTGTCGATCCACGGGATCAGCGAGCCCCCCAGCGGCACGCCGAAGTTGGCTGTGTCGGCAGCCGACAGATTGCGCTGACGCTCGGCCACTTTTCGGTCAATGTCCAGAATCGAGCTCTTCGGGTCGTCCAACAGCGCTTTTACCTCCGCATACAGCGTGCCGTACTGCGTCAGCAGCTCGCGCATGTGCTGCGCGCCACCGCCGCTGGCCGCCTGGTAGGTCTGCGTGCTCATCCACTCAACCAGCCCGGCCTTGTACAGCGCACCCACGCCCATCAGCATGCAGCTCACGGTGCAGTTGCCACCAATCCAGTTGTTCACGTTTTTAGTCAACGCGTTTTGGATCACCGGCATGTTGACCGGGTCCAGAATGATCACCGCATCCGAGCTCATGCGCAGGGTTGAGGCGGCGTCAATCCAGTGCCCCTTCCAGCCTGCCGCACGCAGCTTGGGGAACACGTCAGATGTGTAATCGCCGCCTTGCGCGCTGATGAGGATGTCGCACTTTTTCAACGCGCTAATGTCGAAGGCGTCTTTCAGCAGGGTCTCGTTTTTAGCCTGCGCCGGGGCTTTACCGCCTGCTGCGGAGGTCGAGAAGAAAATCGGCTCGATCAAGTCGAAGTCACCTTCAGCCTGCATGCGGTCGATCAACACCGAGCCCACCATGCCGCGCCAGCCGATGAGGCCAACTGTGTTACCTGTTTTCATTGTGCCTGTCATTGGGTTTTGGCCTTTCAAAATAAACCAGTTCAGACTGATTCCCCCGGCTCGTCAAGCTCCGGGGTAGGCGCACGACGAACCAGGCTAAGTCAGCCCGTAATGGTGGTCGTTTTAGTGGAGGAAATGAACGCGCACAGCGTTGACTTAAGCGTCAAAGAGGTGTTGGTTGGTGCCAAAAAAGCGTTCATAACGCCTTTATTATAAACACAGGCAAGTGTCTATTTAGCCAATGCCTTGACCACCGCGTCGCCCATTTGCACGGTAGAGACTTTGGTTATGTTGGTTGCGCCCGCTGAATAGATGTCTGCCGTGCGCAATCCCTGCGCCAATACGGCCTTCACGGCTGACTCAATGCGGTCAGCCGCCTGCGCCTGATTCAGGCTGAATCGCAGCATCATCGCCGCGCTCAAAATTGTCGCCAGCGGGTTGGCGATGCCTTGGCCTGCGATGTCGGGCGCGCTGCCATGGCTCGGTTCGTACAGGCCCTGGTTGCTGGCGTTCAGGCTGGCAGAGGGCAGCATGCCGATGCTGCCGGTCAGCATCGCCGCCTCGTCACTCAAGATGTCGCCAAACATGTTGCCGGTCACCACCACGTCAAATTTCTTGGGCGCTCGCACCAGTTGCATGGTGGCATTGTCCACGTACATGTGGTCCAGCGCCACGTCCGGGTACTGCTTGCCGACTTCGCTGACCACGTCTTTCCA
>JANNFW010000104.1:0-2451 GCA_031380235.1 Rhodoferax sp.
ATCCCGGGCGATCATGGCGCTGGACGCGCTGGGGCCCCAGGTGCCCGACGCGTAGAGGCGCGGCCCCTGGGCGTCGGCGGCCGAGTAGTCAAGAATTGGTTCAGCGCAGCGCCAGGCTTCTTCCTGCTCATCGCTGCGCACAAACAGGTTCAGACGGCCATCAATCACATCGAGCAGCAGGCGCTCATAGGCACCCACGCGCTCGGAGCCAAAGCGTTTGTCAAAGTCCAGATCAAGCTGCACCGGCGCCAGCGTTTGCGAGGTCATGCGGTTTTGCTGGCCCTGTGCAAACAGGTGCAGCTCCAGTCCGTCTTTGGGCTGCAGATTGATCACCAGTGAGTTGGATGCACCGATTTGGGAGTTGAAAATGGCATGCGGCGTGGGCCGAAAATTAACCACAATGTGCGCATCACGCCCAGCCAGGCGCTTGCCGGTGCGGATGTAAAACGGCACACCGGCCCAGCGCCAATTGGAGATCTCGGTGCGCAGGGCGACAAAGGTTTCGGTGTTGCTGTGCGGATCAACACCGACCTCCTCGCGATAGGCTGGCACCGCGGCCCCGCCGACCGCACCCGCTGCGTACTGACCGCGAATGACATCCTGTACCAGCGACTCTTTGGTCCAGGCTTTAAGTGATCGCAGCACCTTGAGTTTTTCATCGCGAATCGCATCGGCGTGCGAATTGATGGGCGGCTCCATCCCAATCGCGCACAGCAGTTGCAAGGCGTGGTTTTGCACCATGTCGCGCAAGGCGCCGGTGGTTTCGTAAAACGCCCCACGCTTCTCCACGCCCAGCTCTTCGCCGATGGTGATCTGGATGTTCGCGATGTGCTCCCGCCGCCACAGCGGCTCGAACAGGGCATTGCCAAAGCGCAGCGCAAACAGGTTTTGCACGGCAGGCTTGCCCAGGTAATGGTCGATGCGAAAGATCTGCCGCTCGCTAAAGATGCTGCGCACGGTCTGGTTGATGGCGCAGTTGGAGGCCAGGTCGTGCCCCAGCGGTTTCTCCAGCACCACGCGGGTATTGGGCATGTTGAGATGCGCAGCGGCAAGCTGCTCGCACACCGTGGTGAACAGCGCGGGGGCGGTGGCGACATACATCACCACCGTGTCGGCGCTACGCGCATGAAGCAAGGCGGCCAGGGTGGCATAGTCATCGGGCTTGGACAAATCCATCCGCACAAAATCAAGCAGCGCCGCAAATCGGGAAAACTCTTCCGCTGAGGGCCGCTTGGCCGATTCGACCTCGTTAAACCGCGCCTGAATGCGGGCGCGGTATTCGTCAGCGCTCAATCCCTCACGGCCCACGCCGATGATGCGACCACCAGCAGGCAGCGTGCCGTGGCGAAACGCTTGGAACAGGGCAGGCATCAATTTGCGCCAGGCCAAGTCGCCGGTGCCGCCAAAAAGTACAAGGTCAAAACTCATGAGCTATTCGGTTTAGTGAAAAAAATTCTGAAACCGCAATGTAACTTAGTTTCATGATTTCAGCAAATTCAGTTCGCTCCTGGACTTGCCGCGTGGCCACGATTGGCGTATTCCCTAGGTGATAAAACGCAGTTCAGAATTAGACTGCGGCTGTAATCAAATTACTGATCTTGGAGACACTATGAAAAAACTACTGGCAGCCATCGCATTGGCTACTTCGTCCCTCGGCGCCATGGCTCAAGGCCAGGTGAACATCATCTGCTCAGTACAGGCCGAGTGGTGCAACATGATTGGCACGGTGTATGGCAAAACCACGGGGACCAAGGTCAATATCTCGATGAAAGGCTCGGGCGAGGCGCTGGCGCAGTTGATCGCCGAGAAAGACAACCCCAAAACCGACATCTGGTTCGGTGGCACGGGCGACCCGCATTTGCAGGCGGCGGAGCAAAACCTCACGCTCGAATACAAGTCGCCCAGCTACGCGCAGTTGTACCCGTGGGCACAGGCACAGGCCGATCAATCGCAATACAAGACGGTCGGCATCTACTCCGGCCCGCTGGGCTTTGGCTACAACTCAGAGCTGATTGCGAAGAAAAAGCTCGCCGTGCCCAAGACCTGGAATGACCTGCTTAACCCCAACTTGAAGGGCGAAATCCAGGTGGCCAACCCGGCCTCCAGTGGCACGGCTTACACCATGGTCGCCACACTGGTGCAACTGATGGGCGAAGACAAGGCCTTTGAGTACATGAAGCAACTGCACAAAAATATCAGCCAGTACACGCGCAGCGGCACGGGGCCAATCAAATCAGTAGCGCGCGGCGAGACCACCGTGTCGATCAGCTTTGTGCACGACGGCCCCGGTGAAAAGATGAACGGGTTTCCGGTGGAAACCATCACACCGTCTGACGGCACGGGGGCTGAGATCGGCTCAATGAGCATCATCAAAGGCTCGCGCAATCTGGACGCTGCCAAGAAGTTTTACGAATGGGCGCTGACCCCGGCAGCGCAGGAAATGGCGGCGGC
>JANNFW010000107.1:0-8514 GCA_031380235.1 Rhodoferax sp.
GCCTCGGGGCACAGGCCCAGGTTGACGAACGGCATTGAGAACGCCGCATTGTCTCCGGCATAAACCAAATCGCAGTGAAACAGCATGGTGGTGCCGATGCCGACCGCTGGGCCGCACACCGCGGCCACGATGGGTTTGGCAAAGCTGCTGATGCCGTACAAAAATCGCATCACGGGCGTGTCTTTCGCCGTACTTTCAAGCCGGGGTGGGCCATTCAAGAAGTCGCCGATGTCGTTGCCCGCGCTGAACACGGTGGCGTGGCCTTGGAACACTACGGCGCGAATGTTGGCATCACCGCCCGCTTGGGCGAGGGCATCGGCCATGGCGCTGTACATGGCTTGCGTAATGGAGTTCTTCTTTTCGGGGCGGTTCAGGGTCATGGTCATCACACCGGCTTCGGTGTGGGTGAGGATGTCGGTCATTCTTAAGTTCTCTCAGACTTTTGGTGGTTAGCTTTTCAGGGTGTCGCGCACGAATTCAAGGCGATCTTGGCCCCAGAACATTTCGTCTCCGACAAAGAAGGTGGGTGCCCCGAAGATGCCCCGTTCAACGGCTGCCTGCGTTTGGGTTTTCAGCAGGTCTTTGACTTCCTGCAAACTGCACAGGGCGAGCATCGCCGCTCCATCAAATCCGGCTTCGTGCAAAACCGCGCCCACCACTGCCAGATCATTCATGTTTTTGGAATCCACCCAGATCGCTTTGAAGATGGTGTCGCAATACAAGTCGAATCGCGCATCGTTGTGCAATTGCAAGCCGCTGGCTGCGCGCATCAGGGTGATGGTGTTGATGGGGAAGTGCGGGTTGCGATTGAGCGGCACGCCGTAGCGCTTGGCGTAACGCGCAAAGTCGTTGAAGGTGTACTTGCCTTTGGCCGGAACCGAGATGGGAGATTGGTTGCCTGTGGCCTGGAAAACGCCGCCGAGCAACATTGGCTTCATCACCACGGAGGCACCCGTATCCGCAGCGAGTTTGGGCAACTGCGTGTACGCCAGGTAAGCGGCGGGGCTGCCGAAATCGAAATAAAAATCTACGGTTTTTGTCATGTCGTCCTCGACGTTTTGTTGGGCATTGTGGCTTTAGAACTTTTCCAAGTATGGGCGCAAATCCAGCTCATGCGTCCATGCATCGCGCGGCTGATTGTGCAGCATCAGGTAGGCGTCTGCGATGTGATCGGGGTTCAAAATGCCGTCCTCGCTCTTCAAGGCATATCGCTCGGGGAAGTTGTCGCGGATGAACGCCGTGTCGATGGCGCCATCAATGATGCTGTGTGCAACATGGATGCCACGCGGCCCCAGTTCTCGCGCCATGCTTTGCGCAAGTGCGCGCAGGGCGTGCTTTGCGCCTGCAAACGCCGAGAAGTTGGCCGACCCGCGAAGCGACGCGGTGGCGCCTGTGAAGATGATGGTTTGCTTGCGCTCGCGCGACGCGCGAGTCACCATGCGCTTGGCGACTTCGCGGCCATTCAAAAAACCGCTGAAGCAGGCCATCTCCCAAATCTTGAAGTACTTGCGCGCCGTCTCATCCAGAATGCTGCTGGGGGCGTTCGCGCCGATGTTGAACACCAGCAACTCAATCGGGCCGAGGGTGGATTCGATCTGCTCCACCAGCGCCACCACTTCTTCTTCCTTGCGCGCGTCGGATGCAAACCCATGCGCCACGCCGCCTTCAGATTTGATCTGCGCCAACAGGGGTTGCAGCTTGTCCAGGCTGCGGCGCGTCACGCACGCGGTGTAGCCCGCGCGGGCAAAACATCGGGCAATTGCGCCGCCTGTGGCATCTCCGGCACCGATGACGAGAGCGACTTTATTCATGGCTGACTCTTCCTTTTTTTGATGGCGGAGATGAGTCTACTTGCTTCTTCTGGTGCGCGTACGCGTACTCGTGCTGGTGCCTACTCTTTGAAATACACCGTTTGGTGCGTCGTGACCAGCATGTCGCCTGCGCTGCTCCACAGTTGCGCCGTTTGGTCAAAAAATCCGTTTTGAAAATGCTGTCCGCGCGCTTGCCCCAGGATGAATTCGCCGCCCACACGGGCGAGCTGCTCCGCCCCGGCGTGAAAATAAATCGTCATCGACACGGTGCCCACCGGCACAAAGCGGGCGCGGCGCAAAAACAGGCGTGGATAAAAGGCATCAGACACTGCCGCAAGCGACGCAAAATCCAGCGGCCGACCGAGCGCATCGCGCAGCCAGACTTGCGTAAGGCTTTGACCCGCGTCGGCATCATCCAACGGCTCTGGAAAGCCGCCTGCGACAAAACGGATGTCATAGCGCTTGAGCCACTGCATTGGGGCAAAACGGGGTTTCGCCACCACTTGGTCGGCGGGTGTCGCCTGAGGCATGGTGGCTTCAGTCGTGCTGAATGTGTTGCGCCGCAGTGCCGTCACAGCCGTGGCCGTGAGAACAGTCTGATCACTCTGCGTCATCTCAATCACCCAATGCTGGGTCGAGCGATTGGTGCGGGCGGCGCGTGCCGTGATGGTGAACGGGCCATCGGCCACGGCGGCGCAGAAGTTGACCGTCAAACTCACCGGGTCGCCCAGGCGCTGCGGATGCAGCAGCACCGCATTCAACATCTGAGCGGCAGAAATACCCCCGAAAGGCCCGACGAAATTGCCGTAGGGTTCGCTGGTGTGGCCTAAAAATCGCCCGTCGGCCTGCTGCTGCAGCGCAACGGCGTCGTCAAACGGGTGAGTAGACATTGGCTTTGCTCGAAAAATTAGACCCGCTCAAAAATCCCCGCAGCGCCTTGACCCATGCCGACGCACATCGTGACCATGCCGTATTTCAGATTTTTGCGTTGCAAGGCATGCACCACCGTCGCCGAGCGAATCGCGCCCGTCGCGCCCAGCGGGTGTCCCAGCGCAATCGCGCCGCCCATGGGGTTGACCTTGGTCACATCCAGCCCCAGCGTGTTGATGACGGCCAGCGACTGCGCCGCAAAGGCCTCGTTCAGCTCGAACCAGTCGATGTCCTGCAGCTTCAAGTTCGCATTGCGCAAAGCGGCGGGAATCGCCTCAATCGGGCCAATGCCCATGATGTGCGGCGGCACGCCCCGGCTCGCGAAACTCACAAACTTGGCGAGTGGCTTCAAGCCGTACTGCTTGACGGCCTTTTCGCTGGCCAAAATCAACGCGCCTGCACCATCTGAGGTTTGCGAGCTGTTGCCCGCTGTCACCGAGCCGCGCGCGGCAAACACCGCCCGCAGTTTCGACAGGCCTTCAAACGTGGTGTCAGGCCGCGCGCCTTCGTCCAGGCTCACGGTGCGCGTGGTACTGATAACTTCGCCTGTGTCCAGATTCGGCGCGCGATCGGTCACCTCAACTGACGTCATCTCGGCGGCGAAATCGCCTGCTTTCATGGCGGCAACAGCGCGGCGGTGCGATTCCACGGCAAACTCATCCTGTGCCTCGCGGCTGATTTTCCACTGGTTGGCGACTTTTTCAGCCGTGAGCCCCATGCCGTAGGCGATGCCGATATTTTCATCATTCAAAAACATCGAGGGCGACAGCGACGGCGCGTTGCCCATCATCGGCACCATGCTCATGCTCTCCACGCCAGCAGCAATCATCACATCCGACTCACCCACGCGAATACGGTCTGCTGCCATCTGCACGGCAGACAGGCCCGAGGCGCAAAAGCGATTCACGGTGATGCCGCCAACGCTGTGGGGCAGGCCCGCCAACACCGCGCCAATGCGCGCAATGTTCAGGCCCTGCTGTGCTTCAGGAATCGCGCAGCCGCAGATGATGTCTTCAATCGACTTGGGGTCGAGCGAGGGCACTTGCGCCAGCGCACTTTTGAGTGCGGTGACCAGCAAATCATCAGGCCGCATGTTGCGGAAAAAACCACGGTGGGAACGTCCAATGGGGGTGCGCGTGGCGGCGACGATGTAGGCTTCTTGAATCTGTTTCATGGATATCTCTAGAGGGCTGCTTTATGCGGTGGCTTTGAAGCGACTGCTCCAATCAGCGATGTCGTGCTCAATGGCGTCGCTCAACGCTTGCAATGAGGCCTTGCGCAGCCGCAGCTTGGTGGCGGTAAATGACGAAGGATGCGCCTTTTGCAGCCGCGCCACCTGCGCTTGCGTGGCGGCAGCCAGCTGTTCGGGGGCGACAGCTTCATCCAAGAAACCTGCCGCAACGGCTTGCTCGCCGCTGTAGGCCAGGGCGGTGATGCCAGCCTGGTTCACATGTGCGGGTGACAGCCGCTGCTTGCACACTTCAATCGCAAAGTACGGCAGCGTCATACCGATCAACACCTCGTTGGCCTGGCAGTTGGCACCTGCGTTCAGGCCAACTCGCACATCCGCACAGAGCAAAATGAATACACCCATGGCCATCGCATGGCCGTTGCACGCCACCACGATGGGTTGCGGGTGCGACAGCAATCGATGGGACAAGCGAGCACCCATCGTCAGCATCTTCAGCGTTTCTGCGTTGTCGCCTTTTTTGAACACAGACAGGTCAAACCCGCCTGAAAACAAACCCGCGCGGCCCGTCAAAACAACAATTGCCTTGGCGGCCTCGGCTTGATCCAGCGCGGCATTCAGCGCGTCCATCATGCGCACGCTCATGGCGTTGGCCTTGCCATCGTCCATTGTGATCTTGGCAACGCCGTCTTTCAATTCATAGCTCAGGGGTGAATCCATGAGGTTCTCCTAAATTTAAGGTGATCAGTTCCGTTAATTTCGAACCGGCTTGCCTGTGGACATCATCCCCATGATGCGTTCCTGCGTTTTGGGGTGGGTGAGCAGCGAGCAGAAGGCTTTGCGCTCCAGCGTCATCAAATATTCTTCTGTCACCAACGTGCCTGCATCCACGTCACCGCCACAGACCACATTCGCGATCAACCCGGCAATGTGAAAGTCGTGCGCACTGATGAAGCCGCCATCGCGCATGTTGACCAGCGAGCCTTTGATCGTCGCCACACCACTTCGCCCAGCCACCAAAAACTGGCGCTTGTGCGGTGCGCGGTAACCGCTGGTAAACATGGCACGAGCCTCGTTGATCGCGGTAAACAGCAACTCGTCTTTGTGCGCAACGATCACGTCGCTGTCCAGCAGATAACCCAGCTTGCGCGACTCCAGCGCGCTGGTGCCCACCTTGGCCATGGCGGCAGCGGTGAAGCCTTCCGTCAAAAACGGCAGCAAGTCTTTGCCGGTAGACGCGGCAGCATTTTCAGCCGCGCGGCGCGCAATGTAGGCGAGGCCGCCTGCGCCAGGCACCAGGCCCACGCCTACTTCCACCAGGCCAATGTAGCTTTCCATCGCGGCGACGCGTTTTGCCGAGTAAACCGCCAACTCGCAGCCACCGCCAAGCGCCAGACCACGAATCGCGGACACGACAGGCACGTTGGCGTAGCGCAGCTTGAGCATCACGCGCTGCAACTCGGCTTCCGCCTCGTCAATCGCAGCCACGCCACCCATCATGAAGCCCGGCAGCATGGCTTGCAGGTCAGCCCCGGCGGAGAACATCTCGTCCGGCGACCAGATCACCACACCTTTGTAGCCTTGCTCCGCCAGATCAACGGCTTTGTCTAGCCCTTCAATCACGCCTGGGCCAATCGCATGCATCTTGGTTTTGATGCTGGCGATGATGACCTCTCCATCCTCGCCCGGCAGCGTCCACAAACGAATCGACGCGTCTTCATGCAATGTTGTACCCGCGACAGTGGCTGACAGCGCATTCGCACCCAGCACGCTCTCAGGGAAGTGCTGGCGCGCGTACACGGGCAACTGGCGTGGTGGCACGAACTTGCCAGAGGTCGGATTCCAAGAACCTTGCGGCGTGTGAACACCCCCCGCATCGGCCACCGGGCCTTTGAACACCCAATCTGGCAGCGGCGCTTTGCACAGCGCTTTGCCTGCATCAATGTCGTCTTTCACCATGTTGGCCACTTCCAGCCAACCGGCTTCTTGCCATAACTCAAACGGCCCCTGGCTCATGCCAAAGCCCCAGCGCAGGCAGAAATCAACATCGCGCGCGTTGTCGGCAATGCTGCCCAAATGCACGGCGGCATAGTGAAAACCGTTGCGCAAAATCGCCCACAAAAATTGGCCTTGCTTGCCTTCACTGTTACGCAGCAGCTTCAGGCGCTCGGCAGCGGGCTTTTTGAGCATGCGGCCATAGACTTCATCAGCCTTGCCGCCTGCGGGCACGTACTCCTTTTGGCCTAAGTCAAATTGCAGGATGTCGCGACCGACTTTTTTAAAGAAACCCGCCTTCGCTTTTTGACCCAGGTTGCCCATCTCCAGCAGCGTTTTCAGCACCGCAGGTGTGGCAAAACTGCCGTAGAACGGATCTGTCTCCAGGCTCAACGTGTCTTGCAGCGTCTTGATGACGTGGCCCATCGTGTCCAGGCCCACCACGTCAGCGGTGCGGAAGGTGCCCGAGCTGGCGCGGCCCAGTTTTTTGCCGGTGAGGTCGTCCACCACGTCGAAGGTGAGGCCGTAGTTTTCGACTTCTTTCATCGTGGCCAGCATGCCCGCGATGCCGACGCGGTTCGCGATGAAGTTCGGTGAGTCTTTGGCGCGCACCACGCCTTTGCCCAGCACACTGGTCACGAAGGTCTCGAGGTCGTCCAGAATCTGCGGCTGGGTGGTGGGCGTGTTGATCAGCTCCACCAACGCCATGTAGCGCGGTGGGTTGAAGAAGTGGATACCGCAGAAACGCGGTTTGATCGCCTCCGGCAGGGCCTCGCTCAAAGTGGTGATCGACAGGCCTGACGTGTTGCTGGCGACGATGGCACCGTCTGCAATGAACGGTGCAATCTTGTGATAAAGATCAGTCTTCCAGTCCATGCGCTCGGCAATGGCTTCAATAATGAGGTCGCAGCCTTTGAGCAATTCCATGTGCTCTTCGTAATTGGCATGCTGGATCAAGGCTGCGTCATCCGTCACACCCATGGGCGATGGCTTGAGCTTCTTCAATCCATCAACCGCCTTCACGATGATGGCATTTTTGCCGCCGGGCAGCAGTGGCGCGCCTTCCTTGGGCGAGTAGGCTAGATCAAACAGGATGACCGGAACCTTGACGTTGACCAAATGCGCAGCAATCTGCGCACCCATCACGCCTGCGCCGAGCACGGCGACTTTTTTGACTTGAAAACGAGACATTGATGTTCCTGAATGAATGGGCGCCTATGAATGGCCGTTTATGGGACGCGAACCCAGGTCTGGGTTCGGCCAAACGGGCCGATGGAGCCGCGCACTTCGAGTTTCTTGCCACCCTCTACCGGGGTCAGTCGCAGGGTGTAGTTTCTGCCGTTTTCGGGGTCGAGAATTTTGCCGTCTTCCCAAACTTCTTTGTTCTCGGCTTTTTTGGCGCCGCGAATGATCTGCATGCCCAGGATGGGCTTGTCCTTGCGGTCATCCGAGCATTTGTCGCACACCTCATCTTGCTTCGCGTCTTTGCGCAGCAGCTTGGAGACCGCACCCGTGAGCACGCCCGCGTTGTCGGTGATGTTGATCTCTGACTTGACCTCACCCGTTTTGTCATCCACTGTGTTCCATCGGCCAACGGGGCTCATTTGAGCGCTGGCGACAACGGAGAAGAGGGAGCAAAAAGCAATCGTTAAAAGGGCGAGCAATGACTTATTCACGGGAACTCCTTCAGGTGAAAAATAAGGGCAGGAACAATCAGGCGAACACCGCTTCAGTGTCCATCAATACCTTAGCACTAACCCGCGCGGTTTTGAGCAATGACGCGGTCTCTGGCAGCAATTTCGCGAAGTAGAAACGCGCGGTTTGCAGCTTGGCCAGGTAGAACGGATCTTGCGGTCTTTTTTCCGATTCCGCTGATGCAATTTCACGCAGCGCCACTTGCGCCATGCGTGCCCAAAAGTAGCCGAAAACCAAGTGGCCCGCCACGCGCAAATAATCGACGGCGGCGGCGCCCACTTCATCCGCGTTTTGAAAGCCTTTGAAGCCCAGCTCCGTGGTGAGCTTGGTCATCTGGTCACCCAGAATGGCGATGGGGGTGATGAACTCCGCCATTTTCTCGTTCACGCCTTCTTCTTCCACCAGCGCAGCAATCAGTTTGCCAAATTTTTTGAGCGAGGCACCGTTGTTGCCCAGCACCTTGCGGCCCAGCAAATCGAGTGACTGGATCGTGTTGGTGCCTTCGTAAATCATGTTGATGCGGGCATCGCGCACGTACTGCTCCATGCCCCATTCTTTGATGTAGCCGTGGCCGCCAAACACTTGCATACACATCGACGTTGCGGTCCAGCCGTTGTCGGTGATAAAAGCCTTGACGATCGGCGTCAACAGCGAAAGCATTTCGCCACTGTCTTTGCGTACCTTCTCATCCGGGTGGTTATGCTCTTTTTCCAGCAGCATGGCGCAATACACGGCCAGTGCCCGCCCACCTTCGGCGTAGGCACGGGCGGTTAGTAGCATCTTGCGCACGTCGGGGTGCACGATGATCGGGTCAGCCGGTTTGTCCGGCGCTTTGGGGCCGCTCAATGAACGCATCTGGATGCGGTCTTTGGCGTAGGCCAGCGCATTTTGGTA
>JANNFW010000109.1:0-3460 GCA_031380235.1 Rhodoferax sp.
GCGGTGAACCCGCTGTTTGGCACGTTCAAAAAATTCAAAGTCGACTACTCGGTAATCCCGTGGGCGACATTCATCGACCCCGAGGTCGCGCGGGTAGGCCTGAACGAGCAGGAAGCCAAAGAGAAAAACATCCCCTACGAGATGGTGAAGTACGGCATTGACGATTTGGACCGCGCCATTGCTGACAGCGAAACCCAAGGCTTCGTCAAGGTGCTCACGGTGCCCGGTAAAGACAAGATTCTGGGGGTGACCATCGTGGGCACTCACGCGGGCGATTTGCTGGCCGAGTACGTGATGGCCATGCGGCACGGCCTGGGCATGAACAAGATTTTGGGAACCATTCACATCTACCCGACTCTAGCAGAGGCCAACAAATTCGCGGCGGGTGAATGGAAGCGCGCCCATCAGCCGAAAAAATTACTCGAATGGGTCGAGAAGTATCACACTTGGAAAAGAGGATAAGAGGTTTAATGATGAAGACACAAAATTTGTACCGCAGACACGCTTTGTTAAGCATGGCTTCAATGTTATTGATTGCTACGGCCGGAAAAGGGTTTGCACAAGATGGCGGCGGATTCGACCACAACTATGCCGCGTGGGAAGTACTGCTCAAAAAGCACGTCAAATGGCTGCCCGATAACAAGCAGTCACGCGTCAACTATAAAGGTTTCGCCGCTGACCGCGCTGAGTTGAAGAAGGTGCTGGACGGTATGAGCGCGGTGTCGAAGGCGGACTTTGACAAATGGTCTAAACCGCAGCAGATGGCGTTTTTGATCAACGCCTACAACGCCTTCACGGTCGAGATCATTTTGACCAAATACCCTGACTTGAAGTCGATCAAAGACCTGGGTAACTTCGTCACGCCCACCTGGAAGAAGAAGTTCTTCACGCTGTTGGGCGAAGAGCGCCATCTGGACTGGATCGAGCACGAGCAGCTTCGCCCCAAATACGCCGAGCCGCGTGTGCATGTGGCTGTCAACTGCGCCAGCATTGGCTGCCCCGCGCTGTTTGCAGAAGCGTTTACCGCTACGAAGATGGAAGCTCAGCTCGAAGATGGCATGCGCCGCTTTTTGGGCGACCCCACGCGCAACCGTTATGCAGATGGCAAGCTGGTGGTGAGCAACATCTTCAAGTGGTTCCGAGAAGACTTTGAGAAGGGCAACAAAGGCTTTGCCAAGCTTGAAGACGTGTTCGCAAAGTATGCTGACCAACTCACCGCTGCACCCGCTGACCGCGAAAAAATTAAGGCAAAAAGTGTCTCGATTTCGAACCTGGACTACGACTGGTCGCTTAACGACTTGGGTCGCTAGCGCGCTGCTGTTCGTCTGGGCGCCAGTCGTCAGTGCCCAGATGTTGCAGCCGTTCTCCAGCGCGGCATCGGATGCCTTGCCAGCGCCTTGGCGACTGGTCGGCCTGCCCAAGGGAAAAGCACCGTTGGCGCAAATTGAAATGGCGACACTCGGCGGCGAAAGGGTGTTGAAGCTGGCGACTGACAAGTCCTACGGCACTGCCTTGCATGAGCTCAAACCTGTGGTGCTCGGCGTGGGCAGTATGCTCAAGTGGCGTTGGCGGCTGGAGCAGCCCATTGCGGCGGCGGATCTCAAAGTCAAAGAGGGAGACGACGCACCGCTCAAAGTCTGCGCCATGTTCGACATGCCACTGGACAAGCTGAAGTTTCTGGAGCGCAACCTCTTGCGTTTGGCGCGTTCCATCAGCGGCGAAAAACTCCCCGCCGCAACGCTTTGCTACGTGTGGGATCACAAGTTGCCGGTTGGCACCGAATTGCCCAACGCCTATTCGCCCCGATTGCGCTTTGTCGTGCTCGATTCAGGCGATAAAAAACTGGGTCAGTGGATCATGCACGAGCGCGATCTGGCGGCTGACCTTCAGCGTGCTTTCGGCCACGAGTTTGTCACGCCACCGCCGCTGATTGCCGTCGTGGTGGGTGCTGATTCTGACAACACGCAAGGCGCGAGTTTGGCGTATTTGGGGGATATTGACTTGATCCTAAAAAAATCTGATGGCAAGCTGGCGGAATGACCGTGAATAAACTGGTATCTACCTTCATCGCTCTAATTTATGCGGCCTGCCTTGCCTCATGCGGCGGAGGTACGTCAACTTCTGCGCCAGCGCCAAAGCTGCGATTGGTTGGCGAGGTATTTGCAACGCCTGGCGAGATCCCGACAGCCGAGATCGTGTCCAACGCGGGCTATTCTGGCAATCTGCCGATGTCGCGGGCGATACGTGATGCGGGCAAGCAGAACCTGCTGGATATGCTGTTTATGTTCCGTCCAAGCTTGGTACCAGGGCAAGCGAATCCCATCAAGCTATTCGCGCCCGACGCTGCGCAGAAGTTGCGGGACTATGCAAGTACCAATGCGGATTTGCTGGTGCCTGGCATACGCGTTCTGATTCTCGATGAGATTTATTGGAATCCACCCATCCAAAGTGATGACCCGGCGTTACTGCAGCTTCAGCTTGATGCCTTGAAAACAGCTGTGGCGGTGGTGCGAAACGTCCTTCCGAACGCGGCCATCGGCATCACGGTGACACCGTATGCCACGTTTGGACGGCCCAACACAGTGGACTACATCAAGCGGGCGGTGGCGTTGGTGGATTGGGTGGGCACAGACCCTTATTGGCTTGGAGATCCTGCGAACATTCAAGGCCTGCACGATTGGTCACGCACGTTTCATGGTGTGGCGAAAGCGGCCAACGCCTCGGTCGAAACATGGTTCATCGCTCAGGCCTTCAAACTGCCCAGCTCAGACCTTGCCACCTTCAACCGATTCATCACCGAGGAGCTGGTTCATGCAGATCAGTATGACAACATCCTGTTCTTTGGCTGGCAATTTGCGTCTGAGCTTGACAGTAGTTCTGTCGGCGCGAACTTCCCGCCCGACACTAAACGGCTGTATCAAAAATACCTGAAGAAATGAGAGGGGCGGGCAGTTCGCCCACATCAAACAACCCCTCAATCTTTCAGAATAATCGGCTCCAGCGCATCACCTTGCGCCAAGATGCGGCCAATCGCCACGGTGTGGATGTAGCCCAGCTTGCGCAGTTCCACCATGCATTCTTCGACACGATCCGCAGGCACGCTGGCGAGCAGTCCGCCAGCCGTTTGTGGGTCGAAGATCAGCGGATAGCGCGGGTGCTTCACAAAGGCCTCCTGATTGCGCAGCGCGCGGCGCAAGCGCACGTTGGCCCCTTGCAGTGAGCTGACGATGCCCGCTGCCACGCATTCCTCAGCGCCGTCGAGCAAGGGCAGGGCAGACATCACCAGCTCGGCATCCACACCTGAGGGCCGCGTCATCTCCACCAAGTGGCCTAGCAGACCAAAGCCTGTCAAGTCGGTGCAAGCGGTGGCTCCAAAATCACGCAGGCACTTGGCACCCAGGCGGTTGGAGACCACCATGGATTTCAGCGCGGCGTCAATCCAGCGGCCTTTGGCAGCCAA
>JANNFW010000128.1:0-3629 GCA_031380235.1 Rhodoferax sp.
TGCACGATGGCCAAAATCGCGGTGATGATGGCTTGCGTGGCGCCGGCGGTGATGGTGATCTCAGAGGTGCTGTCGTAGCTTTGGCCGTACATCGCATTGACTTTGGCCGCCACGGCTTGGCGCAGACTCGGCACACCGGCCATTGGCGGGTATTGGTTCAGGCCGCCTTGCATCGCGGTGGTGACGTGGTTGACCAGCGCCGGGTCGCAGTTGAAATCCGGGAAGCCCTGGCCCAGGTTGACCGCTTTGTGCTCGGTGGCCAAGGCCGACATGACAGTGAAAATCGTGGTGCCGACGGCGGGCAGTTTGGTTTGCAGGGCGGGAGTGATGTAGGTCGTCATGTCTGAATCAAGTCAAGCAGGAATCAATGATGTTGCGCTGGCGAGGTCATTGCTTGGTCAATCATATTGCGCGTCAAACTATCGCTGAGCAGTTCGGCAAATTGGTAGACAAAGTTACGCAGGTACGCGCCGCGTTTAAAGGCGACGCGGGTAACGTTTTTGCCAAACAGATGACCTGCGGGGCGAACGCGTAAATCGCTCTTGTCGCCGTCAAGCACGACATCTCGCACAGCCATTTCTGCAGCAATGCCCACGCCCAGCCCCAGGCGCACATAGGTTTTGATCACGTCCGAATCAATCGCTTCCAGCGCAATGCGGGGCGCCAGTTTGGCCCCTGCAAAGGCGGCGTCAATCTTGGTGCGGCCCGTGTACGACGGGTGGTAGGTGATGAGCGGCTCTTGCGCGATGTCTTCGAGCGTGATGTTCTCTTGCTTGCACAGGCGATGCCCCGCAGGCAGCACCAGCACGTGCTGCCATTCGTAGCAGGGCAGGGTGACCAGCTCGCTGTAGTTGGCCAGCGACTCGGTGGCAATGCCGATCTCGGCAATCTCGTCGATCAGCATGCGCGCCACCTGGTCGGGCGCACCCTGGTGCAGGCTGACGTTGACCTTGGGGTAGGCCAGGCGCAGCTTCGCGACCGAATCAGGCAGCACGTAGCGCGCTTGAGTATGCGTCGTGGCCATCGACAGCGTGCCGCTGTCTTGCGCGCTGTATTGTTCGCCGATGCGTTTTAAATTGCCCACTTCGCGCATGATCAGCTCGATGCTTTTGAGCACATGCTGACCCGGCTCGGTGATGCGTTTAAGGCGCTTGCCGTGGCGGGCGAAGATTTCGATACCCAGCTCATCCTCCAGCTCAATGATGGCTTTGGACACGCCGGGTTGCGAGGTGTGCAGGGCTTTGGCGGCTTCGGTCAGGTTGAGGTTGCGCCGGGCGGCTTCTTGCACGAAGCGGAATTGATGAAGGTTCATATCGAAATTCTATACAAATCGATATTTATTATGCCTTGGAGGTCTAAGGAGTGTTTTTTGCCGCAAGCTCAGACGCATACACCCGTCGCAGCCAGAGCCAAACGATCCAGCCGCAGGCCATGGTGACTGGCCAGGCCCACAGCGCGTCACTGAGCCAATGTGCGCCGACCGACACGCGCGCAAAACTAATCACCATGCCGCTGGCGATGCCCAACGCCACCCACCAAGCCCGGCGGCGGCGTGTTAGCAGCATCAGGCCGACGAGAAAGAATCCATCGGCTGTGTGTCCGCTGACGAACGCGCAGTTGTCATCACATTGATTGCTGATTTGCAGGGCTGGGGCGAACTGTTTGGTGCCGCCAAATTCAGTCACATGAAAGGGCCGCGCGCGCAAAGTCACTTCTTTCAAACCGTTGGCCACAATGCCGGGCCCGAGCAAGAGCGTCAACCCAAAAAACGCCACGGGCAGCGCCCAATGGCGGTAGTTTTTGGACCGCCGCACCAGCAGCCAGAGCACCAGGCTGCCCACCGCCAGGCTTCTGAAAATGGTGGGCGTGTATTCGTTGATCATCTCCACCCAGAGCCACTTGGCGGTGCGCACGGGCGGGTCGGGCTGCAAAAAATAACCGGATACCGCCAGATCAACCGACGGGAAGACCGCAGGTACCAAGGCCAATAGCAGCGACACGACGGCGACTGCGGCATAGATGACGGAGGACTGCAGCGGCTGCTTCACTGTTCAATTAGAGCGCAATGTGGGCAATCAAATCCACCAGTCGCTCATCTTCTCCCACAGCGGCTTGCAGCGTGAAGGCAATGTGCGGATGCGCGGTTTGCAGCTCAGCCATCAGCAGCGGCAAGTCCTCGCGCGCATGCTTGCCCACGCCCAAAAACAGCGGCACCACGTTGATGCGCTCGACACCGTGGCGTGCCATGTCGGCGGCACAGGTTTGGATGTCGGGCTCGGTCATCTCCAAAAAAGCGCAAGCGACGTGGCGTGCGGGGTCGAGCGTGCGCAAGCGCTGGGCAATTGCCTCGGCGGGCTTGCGCCACAGCGGGTCGCGCGAGCCGTGGGCGAAGAGAATAGTTCCTTGTCCAGTCATTGAACGTCGCTATCTTCTAAAGACCAGCCAGCCAAATGCGGCCAGCGACAACATCGAATAAATCAAGCCGGGTAACGCCGCCGTCAGCCACGGCTGCCAGTTTTGCAACTCGCCCACGTAGCCCGACACGTTGTTGAGAAAGAAGAAGCTGATGCCCGCCATCACGCCGCCAAACACATAGCCCGAGATGCCCTCCGAGCGAAAGTGCAGGTAGGCAAAGGGCAGGGCCAGCACCACCATCACCAGGCAGCTCAAAGGGTAAAAGACCTTCTTCCAAAACTCGATTTCATAGCGCTGTGCGGCCTGACCATTGGCATCCAGATGGGTGATGTATTGGTAAAGGTCGATGGTACCCATGCGGTCAGGCTTGAGCACCGCTGTGGATACCATCTCGGCACTGAGCTCGGTGGGCCAGCGGTAACTGGCCAGCTTATTGCGCTCAATGCGGGCATCTTTGGCGGCATCAAAAACAAACTCGGTGCGGTCAACCTGGTCCAGCAGCCAGGCGCTGCGCAGGTCAAATTGCCCCGACTCGGCCTTCGTCATCGAGACCAATCGGCCCTGGTTGTCAAACTCGAAAATGCGAACGCCGAGCATGCGGCCATCGGGCGCAATGGCGCTCACGTTGGTCGCAAACTGGCCGTAGGGCTGTTTTTCCTTCAGCCAGGCACCTGTTTGACCAATGGTGATGTTGCCGTCGTAGCGGGCCTTGAGCAATTGCGCGGCGCGGTTGGACCATGGGGCCACGTAGTCCCCAATCGCAAAGGTCAACAGCACAAAGCCAATGCCCGCCAAAAGCAAAGTGCGCAGCGCGCGCCCTGGCCCCAACCCACTGGTGCGCAAGATGGTGAACTCCGAGCTTTGCGCCAGGCGCGCCATCACGAAGATGGTGCCAATCAACACTGTGATCGGCAGCAGTTCGTACAAGTGACTGGGGATTAGCAGGGCAACGTAAATCAGCGCTTGCGGCAATTGGTAGCCCAGCGCATTCGGGCGGCCAATGGCCTGAATCTGATCGACCAAATCAAAGAACGAGAACAGTGCTAAAAATCCTGCTGTGACAAACAGCACGGCATAGGTGACTTCGCCAAAGATCAGACGGCGGATTGTTTTCATATCGTTTTCATGGATTGACGGCACTCATGTCAATACGTGAGTCAACACGGGCACCACGGCGCGTGCGGCTCAGCTCGCTCAAGAAACCTGGCGGCGGC
>JANNFW010000139.1:0-1680 GCA_031380235.1 Rhodoferax sp.
AGCGCGTTGCGAGTGGGGATGATCAGGCTCACCAGAGGCAGCTTGTCGGGAAGTGCTGGGTGTACCCGGTAAAACCCCGTGGGCAGACTTTCGACCCGCCCTCCCAAGTTGCTGGCGACCAGATAATCTGACAAGGCGCGATGCCCAGCTTTCTGGGCGTACGACTTTTCACCCGGCGACAGCGCCGTGCTGCCCGGCAGAACTCGCCAGTGATAGAGCACCCTTGGAATATGCACAATCTGGTTGGGCAGGAGTTTCAACACACATCGCAGTGCAAGGTCGTAGTCCTGAGAGCCTTCATAACCCAGCCGAAATCCACCGACTTCCTGTAGCAGAGATCGGCGGTACATCCCCAAATGGCTGATCATGTTTTGCGACAAAAAAAGCTCAAGATTCCAGTCGCTTTTGAAGTACGGATCGCAGCGTTTGCCGTCTACGCCAATTTTGTCCTCATCCGAATAGAAAACAGACGCGGCGGGATTGCGATTAATGGCCTCAGCCATCCAGTACAAGGCATCGGTTGGGATGACATCGTCGTGATCCAGAAGGGCCACGAACTCACCCGTTGCAAGCGTCAATGCTGAATTGGATGCCGCAACGATATGGCCGTTTTGTGGACGCAGAACCACTTTGATGCGTTTGTCTTGCGCCTCCAAACTGCGCAAAAAATTCAGAACTTCAGGGTCTGATGAGGCATCGTCCGCGATGCAAAGCTCCCAGTTTGGATAGAGCTGGTTTCGTACTGAATCAACCGCTTCTTTCAGAAAATGCAGGGGCGGGTTGTAGACCGGCATGACAACAGAAACAACCGGCCTGTAGGCCATTTCCGCTACTTTCAACGCCAGTGCCTCTGATTTTTCCACCGCTGCAGCAGGCTCTATAGATCGTTCGACCAGAGCGTCGTAGCTGGTGGTGTTTGCCGGTGCCCCGGTCAGTCTTTTCCGAAGAAAATCCAAGACACCCATGAGCCCATCAGTTCGACGAACTTCGAGCAGCCGTCTTGTTCTCCTCATGCTTGCTTGAAACCACGAGCGTTGCCGTAGTCGCGTCGTAGACCAGCGCAAGGGACGGGTGATTCGCCAACTCCGGCTGCTCAAGACAGCCGCTAGATCGTGATTCTTTTGCGCGAGCTTGTTGGCGGCGTCTTGCGCTTGTCGACCCAGTGATTCAAAAGCCTGTTGTTGCTGTGCCGCCACCAGCGTTTGCGCAGCCATGGCATATTCGCGCTGCGCCAACATGGTTTCCCTTTGAGCAACAAGCGATTCTTGCTGCGTCAATGTGGATTGCCGCTGCTTCAATGCATCTTCTTGGCTTATGGCCGCAGACGTTCTCGTTGATAACGAGAGTTCTTGTTGCGCCAGGGCCACAGCACGTTGCGTCTGGGCATCTTCCACGTGGGCGATTGAGATACGCAACTGCGCCGTCTCATTTTCCGCAGAGATCAATCTTTGCTGCGTATCGGTCAAACGTGCTTCAACTTCTGGATGCGACCAAACCCGATGCATGATTTGCCCAATCTGTGCACGGGTCCACTGTAGCTCCCATTTTTGATGGATATTTCCAGAGGCTGTTCCCGCCGCTCCAGCGTCTGAATGCACGCCCGAACTTTCATGAATTCGGTAGGCACCACTCACGCCAGGAAGATGCACCATCGGTGCCAGCTTTGCCAGTTGCAGCCAG
>JANNFW010000154.1:0-6609 GCA_031380235.1 Rhodoferax sp.
GATCCTGGGCGGCTATTCATTGGGCAAGGCCGACATGCTGCGCAAGGCTATGGGCAAGAAGAAGGCCGATGAAATGGCTGAGCATCGCCAAATATTCCGGGATGGTGCCGCTGTGAATGGGCTGACGCAGCAAAAGGCCGATGAGGTTTTCGACCACATGGAAAAGTTTGCGGGCTACGGATTCAACAAGGCCCACTCTGCCGCCTACGCGCTCCTGGCTTATCACACTGGCTGGCTGAAGGTGCATTACACGGCCGAGTTCTTCTGCGCCAACATGACGGTGGAGATGGACGACACCGACAAACTCAAGGCCCTGTTTGAAGATGCCATCAAGATGGGGCTCACGTTTGAAGCCCCCAATATCAACCGGGGCGGACATCGCTTTGAGCCGATCTCCGACAAGCAGATTCGCTACGGTCTCGGTGCTGTCAAAGGCACGGGCCAGCAGGCGATTGAGGCGATAGTGGCGGCGCGCCAAGAGGGCGGCGCTTTCACCAGCCTCTATGACTTTTGTGTACGGGTGGATCGCAGCAAACTCAACAAACGCGCGATTGAGGCGCTGATCAAGGCCGGTGCGTTTGACACCCTGCAACTCAACCGCGCATCGCTGATTGCATCGGTCGATCAAGCCATCGACTTCGCCAATGCCAGCATCGCGAACGCCAATCAGGGCGGCCTGTTTGACATGGCGGGTGACGATGACCATGGCTCCAGCACGCGCGAGCCCGACCTGGTGCCCGCCTTGCCCTGGGGCGTGAAAGAGCGCTTGACCTTCGAGAAAACAGCGGTGGGTTTTTACCTCTCAGGCCATCTTTTTGACGAAGTTGCCAGCGAGGTGCGCCGCTTTGCCAAACGCCGGATTGAGGAACTGATCGACACCCGCGAGCCGCAGTTGCTCGCAGGCATCGTCAACGACTTCAGGGTCATCAACGGCCAGCGCGGCAAGCTGGGCTTGTTCAAGCTGGACGACAAGTCCGGCGAGATTGACGCGCGCGTGGACGAGGCGCTGATGAACGCGAACAAAGCGCTGTTCAAAGAAGATGAGCTGATCATCGTCATGGGCAAAATCCAGCCCGACAGATTCTCCGGCGGCGTGCAGTTGACGGTGACCCAAGTCTGGAGCCTGGAGCAAGCGCGCTGCCGTTTCGGCAAGTATTTTGATGTGACGGTGAACCTGAAAACCGGTGCCAACCAACCCGCTGTCGACAAAGTGCTCAAAGAATTCCCGGCCCGGCGGCAAATGACGGAGCAAGGCGAAGTGCTGCAAGGCCTCGCAGTGCGATTCACACTGCTATTCGACGACTTTGTTGCCCCCAAAAAAGTGCAGATCGACGACAAGGCCTTCTTCCCGAGCGACGCGGCGCTGGCGAGCTGGCGCGCGCAGGCGGAAAGCGGGTTGGCGGATATTGTTTATGAGAGTGCGTGAGTCACCCTCGTTGGTGGGACTTCCAGTTACTATCGACGGGTTACATTCAAATATAATAGCAAACTATTGAATAAATCCGAGAGCTATAATGCCAAAAAGTTCGTATTTTCGACTTTTTATCGAATTTTGGCTATTCATTAACCCATGAGTTAATTTCGCCGAAAAATCACTTGTCACTCCCTTATCAACTGCTCCCCGCATGAATGACCTTGACTCCATTGTTGACAACGCCCGCCACGCCTTCGGTGTTGCCCTAACACCTGCTGACCTCGAAAACGCCAAGGCGATTTTCCTGGGCAAATCAGGGCGCATCACCGAGCTGATGAAAGGCATGGCTGCCTTGAGTGTGGATGAGAAGAAGTCGCGCGGTGCCGCCATCAACCTGGCTAAGCAGGCGATTGAAGCGGCTTTGACCGCGCGCCGTCAAGGTTTGGCCGATGCGGAACTGCAAGCCCAACTGAAGGCCGAGGCGCTGGATGTCACGTTGCCAGGCCGCCAACGCGGGCAGGGCGGTTTGCACCCCATCGCACTCGCGTGGGAGCGGGTAGAGAGCATCTTCAACAGCATGGGTTTTGACGTGGCCGATGGCCCGGAGATCGAGAACGACTGGTTTAACTTCACCGCGCTGAACAACCCGCCCAATCACCCCGCGCGCTCGATGCAAGACACGTTTTACGTGGACATGAACGACGAGCAAGGCCAGCCCTATTGCCTGCGCACGCACACCAGCCCGATGCAGATTCGTTATGCCGTGGCGCACGTGAAGAAGCATGTCGCAGCATCCGTCGCAGGCACCATGTCAGAGATTCGCGTCATCGCACCAGGCCGCACGTACCGCGTTGACAGCGATGCCACGCACTCGCCCATGTTTCACCAGTTTGAAGGTTTGTGGATTGGTGAGAACGTCAATTTCAAAGACCTCAAGGTGACCTTTCTCAACTTCTGCCAAGCGTTTTTTGAGACCGACGACTTGACGTTGCGCTTTCGACCCAGCTATTTCCCGTTCACCGAGCCGAGTGCGGAGATCGACATTGCGTTCAGCTCCGGGCCACTCGCTGGCCGCTGGCTGGAGGTGGCAGGCTCTGGCCAAGTACACCCGACGGTGGTGCGCAACATGGGGCTCGACCCCGAAAAATACATCGGCTTCGCCTTCGGCAGCGGCATCGACCGCCTGGCGATGTTGCGCTACGGCGTGAACGATTTGCGAATGTTCTTTGAGAACGATGTTCGCTTTTTGTCTCAGTTTCAATAATTCAGGAGATTATCAAAATGCAATTTCCTGAAAGCTGGTTGAGAGAATTTTGTAACCCGGCAATGTCATCACAAGCGCTGGCCGATGCGCTGACGATGGCGGGGCTGGAGGTGGAAGATGCCACGCCTGCCGCGCCGCCTTTCACGGGCGTGGTGGTGGGCGAGATCAAGGCGTGCGAGCAGCACCCGAACGCGGATCGTTTGCGTGTTTGTCAGGTGGACATCGGACTAGGAAACGCAGGCGTTTCGGGCACGGGCACGTTGCTGAACATAGTCTGTGGCGCGCCCAACGCGCGCGTGGGTATTCGCGTACCCGTCGCCACCGTCGGTGCCTTACTGCCGCCCGGTGCGGACGGCAAGCCGTTTGCCATCAAGCTGGGCCAATTGCGTGGCGTAGAAAGCCAGGGCATGCTGTGCTCGGCGAGCGAGTTGAAGATCAGTGAAGAGTCCAGTGGCTTGTATGAACTGCCGTCAGATGCCCCGGTTGGCACTAGCATTCGCGACTATTTGAAGCTGGACGACACGCTGTTCACGCTCAAACTCACGCCGAATTTGGGCCACTGCTTGAGCGTATTTGGCGTGGCGCGCGAGGTCGCTGCGATTACCGGTGCGCCCCTGAAAATTGTCAATTTCCCTCCGGTGTCTGTGAGTCACACGGACAGGCTGGCCGTCAAAATCTCCGCGCCAGATTTGTGTGGACGTTTTTCGGGTCGTATCGTCAAAGGCGTGAACCCCAAAGCCAAAACGCCGCAGTGGATGGTGGATCGCCTGGCGCGTTGCGGCCAGCGCAGCGTGACGGCACTGGTGGACATCTCCAACTATGTGATGTTTGAGTATGGTCGCCCGTCGCACATTTTTGATCTGGACAAGATTCACGGCGGTTTGGATGTGCGCTGGGGCAGGGCAGGTGAGTCTCTCAAGCTGCTCAACGGCAACACCATCACGGTCGACGAAAAAGTCGGCGTGATTGCAGACGGCCAAGCCGTTGAGTCGCTGGCCGGCATCATGGGCGGCGACAGCACTTCGGTGACGGACGACACGCAAAACATCTACATCGAAGCCGCTTTTTGGTGGCCCGAAGCGGTGGCGGGGCGCTCGCGCCGCTTTAACTTCAGCACCGATGCAGGGCACCGTTTTGAGCGCGGCGTCGATCCGAGTGAGACGGTGGAGCACATCGAGCACATCACGCAGATGGTGTTGGACATCTGCGGCGGGCAAGCTGGGCCGATGGACGACAGCCAAGTCAACCTGCCCGTGCGCAAGCCTGTTCAGTTGCGCGTGGCGCGGGCGAGCCGGGTCATCGGCATGCCGGTGACAGCCGCGCAGTGCTTGGCTGCTTTCAAGCGCTTGGGGTTGCCAGCGGTTGAGCTGAATGGTGTCATCACGGTGACCCCGCCCGCCTATCGTTTCGACATCAACATCGAAGAAGACCTGATTGAGGAAGTCGTTCGTTTGATCGGTTTTAACAACTTGCCGACCACGGCCCCTATTGCGCCCGTGGAGCCCAAAGCGCGCAGTGAGGCTGTTCAGAGCCGCTTCGCCGTGCGCAGGTCGCTGGCCGGTTTGGGCTACACGGAGACCATCAATTTCAGCTTTGTCGAAGAGCGCTGGGAGCGTGATTTGGCAGGCAATGCGAACCCGATCAAACTGCTCAACCCGATTGCAAGTCAATTGAACGTGATGCGCTCGTCGCTGCTGGGTTCGCTGTTGCAAGTCTTGAAATTCAATCTGGATCGCAAGGCCGACCGCGTGCGCGTGTTCGAGTTGGGCCGTGTATTCATGCGCGATGCGTCGGTCAAAAGCTCGGGCACGACCGTTGACGGCATTCATCAGCCGATGCGCGTCGCGGGTCTGGCCGCAGGCAGTGCCAGCGCCTTGCAGTGGAGCAGCAAAGAGCAGGCGGTTGATTTTTACGATGTCAAAGGCGATGTCGAAGCCCTGCTGGCCCCGCAAAAACCGACTTTTGAACCGACTGACCATCCCGCGATGCACCCCGGTCGCTGTGCCAAAGTACTGTTGAGTGGCGTGGCGATTGGTTTTGTGGGCGAGCTGCATCCGCAGTGGCGACAGGCGTTTGAGTTGCCCACTGCGCCGATTCTGTTTGAGCTGGAGCTCGACGCGGTCTTGCAGCGCGAATTACCTGCCTTCACGCCGGTGCCGAAATTCCAGGCCGTGCAGCGCGATATTGCGGTGCTGGTGGCAGACCAAGTCACCCACGCAGCGCTGATGAAGTCCATCTGGGCGGCACCCACGCAAGGCCTGCTGCGCGACGCGAAACTCTTCGATGTCTACCGGCCCAAGCCATCGGCTGGAAGCGCAGATGCGGAAATCTCCGCGCGAAGTCTCGCGGTGCGATTAACATTGAACGGCGTGGATGCGACTTTGACCGATGTGCAAATTGAGAGCGCGGTGCAGGGTGTGATTGCCCAGTTAGCGCAAGATTTGCATGCCCGCCAGCGTATTTGACGCATCAAATTCAAAATCAAGAAACGAGGAGAAGATGGAATTTGCCGTAGAGAGTCTTGAAACGCCAGCGTTGACCAAAGCGCAACTGGCCGAGCTATTGTTCGAGCAAATCGGCCTGAACAAGCGTGAGTCCAAAGACATGATTGACGCTTTTTTTGACCTGATTTCCGCCAGTCTGGTTGAGGGCTCAGATGTCAAGATTTCGGGTTTCGGCAATTTTCAGATTCGCACCAAAGCGCCACGCCCTGGTCGCAACCCGCGCACGGGCGAGGCGATTCCGATCCGCGCGCGCCGCGTCGTTACATTTCACGCCAGCCATAAACTCAAAGAGCAGATTCAGGCTGAGGGCAAGATCTCAGCGTAAACCCTTCTGGTGTGATTGTTGTTTGGGTGACGAAGTCTCAGGCACTTTGTCACATAAAAGTTACATCTTTGTGAGGAGCGAGTAAGTCCTTTACACGCACGGTCAACTTAGAGTAACCTCAAAGCTTTCACGCCTATCATCTTGATTTCAATGGAGAAAGCTCTTCCCTCGATTCCCGCCAAGCGCTATTTCACCATCGGTGAAGTAGGGGATTTGTGCGGGGTCAAGCCGCATGTGCTTCGCTATTGGGAGCAGGAGTTTACGCAGTTACGCCCGATGAAGCGTCGCGGAAACCGTCGTTATTACCAGCATCATGAGGTGCTGATGATCCGCCGAATCCGCGATTTACTGTACGACCAAGGCTTCACGATCAGCGGCGCGCGCAACAAGATGCAGGAGATCATCCAAGCCGAGCGCGACAAAAAGCGCAATGGCGAAGTGATGCTCGAAGGCGTTGAGGTGCTGGAGATCAGCGACTCCGAGCTGGCCGATTTTGAAGACAGCCAGAGCGATGAGCAGAGCGATGACTTCAACTTCAACAGTGTCAACCAGCTTATGCTGGTGCGCCGCGAGCTGTTTGAAATACGCGATCTGTTGTCCGCAGCGCACTGAAAAAAAGCCTTGCCCTCAGAGTACAATCTAAAGCTGAATCGGTGTGTGGCGCAGCCTGGTAGCGCACTTGCATGGGGTGCAAGGGGTCGAAGGTTCGAATCCTTTCACACCGACCATTGGACAGATTAAAAGCCTCTCAGTAGCGATATTTGGAGGCTTTTTCATGGGCTGCAGGAAAGCTGTTCTGGACATCGTCTGCACCACCCTTGTCAATCTGCCGCCTGGTCACCGCGCTGGTGCCTGGCTGACCCCTGAAGGAGATGTTCAAGGCCACGTTGCCGGATCACGACGCGTGTGTAGACAACTCAAAACGACGAGGCGCTGCGGCTCAATCAGATAGAAAACGGAGTAGGGAAATCGCTTGAGCACGACGCGGTGGACATCGTCGTAAACAACCGGGGCGGCGAGTGGCTGCCGCGTGACTCGCGCTACCGTCGCTTCTACGCTGCGCGCCAAATCAACGCCTAGCCCCACCCGTTGTGATTCGTAC
>JANNFW010000191.1:0-1948 GCA_031380235.1 Rhodoferax sp.
CAAGCGCTGGAGGAAGTGTCGGCCGTGCTGGTTCAGCATTTCCCGTTGATGCCGTCGGATGCCAATCCCAATGAATTGCCCAACCGGCCCATCGTCGGTTAATTCCGTTTCTAAATCATCCGTCAACGTTGTTGCACCTTCTAGCCGTGCTTAAGCACTGTTTTCGTCGGTGCGCCTAGTTCACGAATGATTTAGAAACGGAATAACAACCCCGGGGTTTTAAACTAAAAAGCCCCGCTTTGAGAGCCGGGGCTTTTGTTATCGACAAACTCTGTAGCGGCTACTTTTTCTGGCGGTATTTGCGCAGCGCTGCAATTTCAGCGGCAATGACATACAGCTCGGACGAAATCTTTGCTTGGTCGATTTCGCTCTTGGCGTTTTTCAGTGCTTCTTCAGCGGCAGCTTTGGCTTCGTTGGCTTTCTCGTCGTCCAGGTCTTTGCCGCGCACTGCGGTATCTGACAGCACCGTCACGCAATTGGGTTGCACTTCCAGAATGCCACCAGCGACGAAGATGAATTCTTCGGTGCCGTCAGCCTTTTCAATACGCACCAACCCCGCCTTGATTCGGGTGATCAGCGGCGTGTGGCGTGGGTAAATGCCGAGTTCACCTGCTTCACCGGGCAAAGCGACAAATTTCGCCTCACCCGAGAAGATGGACTCTTCGGCGCTGACGACATCGACGTGAATGGTTGCCATTAATAACTCCTATTAAAAGGTGAGTGGAAAGCAAGTAATCGGATGGCTAGCTAGGCGGTGCGCGGAAATGTGCAAGTGCACATTGAGCACACCAACAACGCCAGACATTCGAGTACGCCGCTTTACGCCACCTTTTTCGATTTCTCGATGGCTTCGTCGATGGTACCGACCATGTAGAAGGCTTGCTCGGGCATGTGGTCGCACTCGCCATTCACGATCATCTTGAAGCCGCGAATCGTCTCGCTCAAGGGCACGTATTTGCCGGGGGATCCGGTAAACACTTCAGCCACGTGGAACGGCTGGGAGAGGAAACGCTGAATCTTGCGCGCGCGGGCCACGGCCAGCTTGTCTTCAGGGGCCAGGTCGTCCATACCCATGATCGCGATGATGTCGCGCAGCTCGCGGTAACGCTGCAAAGTGCCTTGCACGGCGCGGGCGGTGTTGTAGTGATCTTCGCCCACCACTTGGGGCGAGAGCTGGCGGCTCGTTGAATCGAGTGGATCAACCGCTGGGTAAATGCCCAGGGAGGCGATGTCACGACTCAGCACCACGGTGGAATCCAGATGGGCGAAGGTCGTGGCGGGTGACGGGTCGGTCAAGTCATCGGCCGGCACGTAAACCGCCTGGATGGAGGTGATCGAGCCGATTTTTGTAGACGTGATGCGCTCTTGCAAGCGACCCATCTCTTCGGCCAACGTTGGCTGGTAACCCACGGCGGATGGCATACGACCCAACAGCGCCGACACTTCGGTACCGGCCAGCGTGTAGCGGTAGATGTTATCCACGAAGAACAAAACGTCTTTGCCTTCGTCGCGGAAGGACTCGGCGATGGTCAAGCCCGTCAACGCCACGCGCAGGCGGTTGCCTGGAGGCTCATTCATCTGGCCGTAGACCATGGCCACTTTGGATTCCTCAAGGTTCTCCAGGTTCACCACGCCCGAGTCGGCCATCTCGTGATAGAAGTCATTGCCCTCGCGGGTGCGCTCGCCCACACCGGCGAACACGGACAAACCGCTGTGCGCCTTGGCGATGTTGTTGATCAACTCCATCATGTTCACGGTCTTGCCCACGCCAGCACCGCCGAACAGGCCCACCTTGCCGCCTTTGGCAAACGGGCAGACCAGGTCAATCACTTTGATGCCTGTTTCCAGCAACTCCTGCGATGGGCTCAGCTCATCGTACGCGGGCGCTTTGCGGTGAATCGACATGTGCAGATCAGCATTCACCGGGCCGCGCTCGTCAATCGGCGCA
>JANNFW010000213.1:0-4403 GCA_031380235.1 Rhodoferax sp.
ACTTTCCAGTAGTCTTTTTTGTCAACGCCATCCACTTCCATGGTCTTGCTGTTGTCCACCAAATCGAAGAGCGTGGGGAACGAGCCGCACAGGCTCACGCAGCGCCTGCATCCGTGGCAGATGTCGAAGATTCGCTCCATCTCGTGGAACGTTTTTTCTTCGTTGTAATAGTCAGGCCCTTTCCAATCGATGGGGTGACGGGTGGGAGCTGAGAGATTGCCTTCGGTTGCCATATTGTTTTTGATTCGCTTTCACGCGCTGTGTTGATTGTTCTCCATTGAGCGCTGTCAACCGAAGCTGACAGCGCCCAAAAAAGACGAATCAATGAAGATCAATCGACCAGTTCGGCCAGAGCCTTTGCATAGCGATTGGCGTGTGAACGCTCGGCCTTGGCCAAGGTCTCAAACCAGTCGGCTACTTCGTCATGACCCTCGTCACGTGCCGTCTTGGCCATGCCGGGGTACATGTCGGTGTACTCGTGCGTCTCACCAGCCACTGCTGATTTGAGGTTGTCACGGGTTGCGCCGAAGGGCATGCCGGTAGCGGGGTCGCCACAGGTCTCAAGCCACTCAAGATGGCCATGCGCGTGCCCGGTCTCACCTTCAGCGGTGGAGCGGAACAACGCTGCCACGTCGGGTTGGCCTTCAACGTCGGCCTTGTTCGCGAAGTACAAATAGCGGCGGTTGGCCTGTGACTCGCCTGCGAAGGCGGCTTTCAGGTTGTCTTCCGTCTTGGAGCCTTTGAGTGCTGCCATGGAATTCTCCAGTTAGGTTAAAAAATAAACGCGCTTGCTTCGGCAGCCTGGAAATTAGCCCAAACTCACCAAAGACCGCGCAAGCGTAGCGCAGTTAGATGTCATCGTCTAATTGGCTGCATCAATGCCCTGAATTGGGTTTGGCTATTGAAATGGGCTTGTTGATAATCGTTCTCAATTAGACCATCCCACGTGGCTCTACGTGGTTTTTTCGCTCAAAAACAGGCTTACAGTCAAGCATTGGTATATTGCAAATGCTAGGCATCCGCCGCCAGAGGACTGACATGACCACTCTACAGAACCTGCCCGCCCCCGCTCCTATCGAGCAGTTGCACCACTACGCATACCGCTGCCGCGATGCGGAGGAAACACGGCATTTCTACGAAGACATTCTGGGGCTGCCCCTGTACCACATCATCCAGAGCGACATCGTGCCCAGCACGGGTGAGCATTGCCCGTACACGCACCTGTTCTTCAGGCTGCAAGACGGCTCCTGCATCGCTTTTTTTGATTTGGGCGACGATCAAGTGGCGCAGCCATCGCCCAACACGCCTCTTTGGGTCAACCACATCTCGTTTCGCGTGAACTCGGTGCAAGCGCTGCTGGACATGAAAGCGCGGCTTGAAGCGGACGGCTTTGAGGTGCTGGGTGTGACGGATCATCACATCTTCAAGAGCATTTACTTTTTCGACCCCAACGGCGTGCGGCTGGAGCTCACTGCTCAACTGGCGGACGAGTTCCGGATGCTGCAGGAGAGTAAAACCGCCCGTAAGCGGCTGGACGAATGGACGGCGCGCAAGCTGCAGTGGCGGGCCGACCGGGCGATAGGTACCGTCACGAGCTGATCGCAATATGGAAAAAGCCGCGTTCGCCAATGGCTACGAATTCACGCAAGGCAGCGGCTACACGCTACCGGAATACCCGTTTGTCGAGCCGCCCGAAATTGGCAGCGGCGAGGTAACGCGCCACGCCATCGTCATTGTGGGCGGTGGCATCACGGGGTTGACATTGGCCTGCGCGCTGGCGCGGCTGGGCATTAAAGCCGTGCTGCTGGACGAAGACAACACGGTGGGCGTTAAAGGTGCGTCCTCACGCGGCATTTGCTACACGCAAAAGTCGTTGGAGATATTTCACAAGCTCGGTATCTATGAGGCCATCGCCAAGAAAGGCATTCAGTGGAGCGTGGGTCGTACGTTTGCGGGTGAGGACGAGGTGTATTCGTTTGACTTGCGGGCACAGAGCAATTTCAACCTGTCCACCCAGCCCCCGTTTATCAACATCCAGCAGTTTTACATTGAGGGCTACTTGGTCGAGCGCATCCAGCAGCTTGGGGCTGTCGACATCCGCTGGAGTTCGCGGGTGACGGCCTTCTCGCAGAACGAGGCTGGCGCGCTGCTCACCGTGACCACGCCTGCAGGCGCCTACAGCATCGCCGCAGACCACGTTATCGATGCCACCGGTGGGCACAGCCCATTTCACCAATGGCTGGGTGCCACCAAGCAGACCAAAAAAGGCGATGACCGCTGGTGCATTGCCGATGTGCGCTTCTCCACCCACCCTCCGGTAGAACGCCACACCTGGATCGAAGCTCCCTTCAACGAAAACCGCGCGGTATGGCAGCATCTGATGGCCGATGACGTATGGCGCATCGACTACCAGATGGCTCCCAACGCAGATGCCGAATACGTCAGCCGCGAAGATGTGGTGCGCGAGCGCCTGACGCGCCAATTCGGGCCCGATGTCGCCGTCGAAATTGTCTGGGTCGGGCCTTACGCGTACCGCAGCCAATATGTGGATCAGTTGCGCATGGGGCGTGTCTTCTTTTTGGGCGACGCGGTGAAGACCGTGAGCCCGTTCGGCGCGCGCGGCGGCAACACGGGTATTGCCGATGCGGACAACCTGGCCTGCAAGCTGGCAGCGGTGCAGATGGGCTACGCCAGCCCTGAGCTGCTGGACAGCTATCACGAAGAACGCTTTGAGGCCGCAACGCAAAACGTGCAAGTCACCAACCGCACAGCACGCTTCCTGCGTGCGCCGGACGGGCCAGAGAGGCTGTTTCGCAATGCGGCCATCAGCCTCGCCAAGCGGTATCCGTTTGCCCGCGCGCTCATCAACACCGGGCGTATGGCTGTGGCCAATAGCTACACGGGTTCCAGCGTTTGCGGCGAAGCGGGTGGAACATCAGTACAAAACGCAGCGATCTGGTTTGACGCGGATGGCAAACATGCCAGCACGCTGAATGATCTACTCAGTTGGTGCGAAGGGCGCTTTTTGCTGCTGGTGTTCGGGCGCATTCCAGCCATGGACTGGCCCCGCCTGCGGGAGCTTGCAGCGCGCCTGCCAGTGCGGGTTGTACAAGTGCTGGTACCAAACGCGCAGGGCGTGGTGCATCCCGTCGCTGTGGAGCACGTGTATGACCTGAAGGGCTATCTGCGGCAAGCGACACAAGCCCTGTCGCTGCAATGGGTGGTGATCAGGCCCGATGCCTACTTGGCAGGCGGTGGCCACAGTGGCCCCAAGTGGCACAGCGAGGTGACGGCTCTGCTGTCCAAAGCATCAGGAGCAGGTGCATGAAAACTGAGGCGCAGTGGACGGATGCCGATGGCTTTTACGAACGCCTGCTGGATGCGCACGAGGGCTTGTCGCCAGCAGAATCCGAATCTCTGAACGCCAGGTTAATCCTTCTGCTGGCCAACCAGATCGGCGACGCGGTAATTTTGGCCGATTGCATTGCCGCAGCCAGCCCGGTGCGCATCGAATAAAATCAGTCCAATCCCTGCCCCCTTTCAAAACGGCGTCCTGCGGGATGCCGTTTTTGTTTCGATATCCCTTTTTGAATCACCATGACCGACGCATTGCTCCAAACCAGCCAACCCGGCCTTGACAGCCTCTCCAAATCCTTCGAGCCGCACGCCATCGAGGCGCATTGGGGGCCTGAGTGGGAGCGCCGGGGTTACGCCGTGGCGGGGCATCGGGGAACAGGTCAATCCAAGGCGGGCGAGGGCGCCTTCTCGATTCAGTTGCCCCCCCCCAATGTGACGGGCACACTGCACATGGGCCACGCGTTCAACCAGACCATCATGGACAGCTTGACGCGCTACCACCGAATGATGGGCCACAACACCGCGTGGATTCCCGGCATGGATCACGCAGGTATCGCGACGCAAATCGTGGTGGAGCGCCAGTTGGAAGCTCAAAAAATCAGCCGTCATGACATGGGGCCAACGCCGTTCGAGGCACGCAAGAATTTCGTCGCCAAGGTGTGGGAATGGAAAGAGAAGAGCGGCGGCATCATCACCAGCCAGATGCGCCGCATGGGTGCCAGTGTGGACTGGAGCCGCGAATACTTCACGATGGACACCAAGCTGTCCCAAACCGTGACCGAAACCTTCGTGCGCCTGTACGAGCAGGGCTTGATCTACCGGGGCAAGCGCCTGGTGAACTGGGACCCAGTGCTGCAATCCGCCGTGAGCGACCTGGAGGTGGAAAGCGAGGAGCGCGATGGCTTCATGTGGCACATCGAATACCCGTTTTCTGATGGCCCGCAAAAGGCGTCTGACGGCTCAATCATCAAAGGCATGCACATTGCCACGACGCGGCCTGAGACCATGCTGGCCGATGGCGCACTCGCCGTTCACCCGGACGATGA
>JANNFW010000553.1:0-4300 GCA_031380235.1 Rhodoferax sp.
TTCGTGCACGATGCATTTGGCACCGCTCACCGCGCAGAAGCCTCCACCTACGGCATCGCGCAATACGCGCCCATCGCGTGTGCGGGGCCGCTGTTGGCGGCGGAGATGGACGCCATCACCGCCGCGCTGGCCAACCCCAAACGCCCGCTGGTGGCCATCGTGGCCGGCTCCAAAGTCTCGACCAAGCTGACGATTTTGAAAAGTCTGTCTGCCAAGGTTGATCAGCTGATCGTAGGCGGCGGCATTGCCAATACCTTCATGCTGGCAGCCGGTTTGAAGATCGGCAAAAGCCTGGCCGAGGCAGACTTGGTGAATGATGCCAAAGCTGTGATCGAAGCCATGAAAGCGCGCAACGCTGCCGTGCCGATTCCTGTGGATGTTGTCACCGCCAAAACGTTTTCTGCTGATGCGATTGCCACCGTCAAAGCGGCAACTGATGTCGCTGATGATGACCTGATTCTGGACATCGGCCCCCAAACCGCCGCACTGCTCGCCACTCAACTGAAGTCGGCGGGCACCATCGTCTGGAACGGCCCGGTCGGCGTGTTCGAGTTCCCTGCGTTTGAAAACGGCACCAAAGTTTTGGCGCATGCGATTGCCGAGTCCAGCGCCTTCTCCATCGCAGGCGGCGGCGACACCTTGGCCGCCATCGCCAAATATGGCATTGAAGACCAGGTGAGCTACATCTCAACGGGCGGCGGGGCCTTTCTGGAGGTGCTGGAAGGCAAAACGCTGCCCGCGTTTGAGATTCTGACGCGGCGGGCAGCGAGTCGGAATTGAATCAATTTCCTCGAAGGCGTATTGCTTCGGGTGTAGATAAATCTGAGACACTGCACGCATGTTCTCGAGAATTCAAACTAGGCACTTCCGCAGCCTCAAGGCTGTAGATCAAACTTTAGGCCCGATTCAGGCCTTGGTTGGGCCGAATGCCAGCGGGAAAACAACGTTTCTGGACGTTATTGGCCTGCTAAGTGATTTGGTTAAAGAGCGTAGAAATGTGCGCGAAATCATCTTCTCGCGAAGTGCCAATTTTGACAAATTGATCTGGCAGGGCCCCGGCGAGGATTTGGGGCAGCGGACTTCATTTCAGCTCGCAGTTGAGGCACCAATACCTGAGTATGTGCTTGCCCGTATGGCAGACGACAAAAGGCAATACTCCGTAGTTCGCTATGAGCTGGAAATCGGGTTCGACGTGTCTACGAATGAGCTGGGAATCAATCACGAAACGCTTTGGTTGCGTAGAGTTGGTTCGGAACAAACTGCCCCGCAAAAAGATATGTTCCCGCTCGTTCCCGATGATGCCCCTTCAATTTTCGTTGGAAAAGGGCGACCTGGATTTAAGGTTGTGATGAAGAAAACACCTGGTGGCAACGACAACTATTACACCGAGGGCGCTAAGTCTTATGCACCGTCGTTTCGTCTTGGCCGTACCAAGCTGGCACTTGCAAATATTCCGGCAGATGAAACCAGTTTTCCGGTCAGTTCGTGGTTTCGGGATTTGCTGGAAGCTGGCGTTCATAGTGTGGTGCTCAACAGCCAGGTCATTCGCCAGCCCAGCCCTCCCGGATTGGGGTTGCGCTTTCAGGCCGACGGATCTAACTTGCCATGGGTCATTGATGAGCTGCGTCGCGACACTGGGCGGTTTGGCGATTGGTTGGATCATGTTCGCACTGCGCTGGAAGACATTGTCGACATCGACACGGTAGAGCGGAAAGAGGATCGTCATCGATACCTTGTTGTCAAGTACGCGAATGGCGCGGAAATTCCATCGTGGTTGGCTTCAGACGGCACACTGCGTCTGCTCGCATTGACAATTCCAGCGTATCTCAAAGACCTGAACGGCGTGTTCTTGATTGAAGAACCGGAGAATGGTATTCATCCACGTGCGATAGAGACCGTCATCCAGTCACTGTCTTCGATCTACGACGGCCAAGTGCTTATTGCCACTCATAGCCCGGTAGCGCTCAATATGCTGGAGCCCGCACAAGTGTTGTGTTTTGCGAAAGATAAATCCGGCGCCACAGATATTGTGGCGGGTGACCGTCACCCCGCCTTGCAGCACTGGAAGCAGGGGCAGCCCGATTTGGGTATTCTGTTTGCCGCTGGTATTTTGAGTTGAGCATCTCATGCAGGATTTGGTTGTACTGGTCGCAGATAAAAACATGCAATATGCCGTAAAAGGTGCCTTGGAGCGAACGCAGGCGCTGGGTGTGCGGCCTTTTACCTACGAATTCCGCTCACATATGGGCCGCGACGGCGGTGTCCGAACGTCGGGTTCAGATGTTCTTGCAGGGGAGGTACAACGCTTTGGACATGCGTTGATGTTGCTGGACTTTGAAGGATGCGGTCACGCAAACGATAAACCGCTTGAGTTGGAGGAGCAGTTGGATCAACGACTGTGCGCCGCGTGGGGTGAGCGAGCAAAGGCCATTGTTATCTCGCCCGAAGTGGATGTTTGGTTATGGGGCAACGACGACTTGCTTCGTGAACTACTGAGGTGGCCTAAGGACGGAGCTATCCGGGACTGGCTTCGCAATCGAGGGTTTACATTTGGCCCCGACGATAAGCCTGTTCGCCCCAAGGAAGCGCTGGATGCCATGAGAGGTGTTCACAAACAACCACGATCATCCGCTTTGTATGCGAAGGTAACCAGTCGTTTGAGTTTACAAAACTGTCGTGATGCGGCCTTCATTCGGTTACGCAATCAACTTCGAGTTTGGTTTCCTGTGACGGCCCGATAAGTTCAAGTTGCAGATTCCCGGAGTGTTTTGACGCTGCGGGCCAAAAATTAACCCACAGGTTCTCAAAAGTAACCCAAATTAACTTGGGAGTTAATTTTATGCTCATATGGGTGAAAATCGGCCATTTCATGAATAAAATGGGCCTCTAGCTCCCACACATATTGCATAAGCAGCTACTAAATAGATAGCAATCTTGACGCGGTCATGTAACCGCTTCCGTGCCAGAATCCAAAGCTAATTTACACCTAAACCACAGGAGACAACGCGGTGCCCTCATCCAAGTCAAGTCCAGCTCAGGCTCACGCGCAGCCCCGCCGCGCCACCAAAATCGTCGCCACGCTCGGCCCTGCGTCCAGCGACCCGGCCATGCTGGAGCAGATGATCCGCGCGGGCGTGAACGTGGTGCGGCTGAACTTCAGCCACGGCAAGGCGCAAGACCATATCGACCGTGCGCGCCTGGTGCGTGAGGCGGCGCAGCGCGCGGGGCGCGAGGTCGGCATCATGGCCGATCTGCAAGGCCCCAAAATCCGCGTTGGCAAGTTTGCGGACAACAAAGTCATGCTCGCGCAGGGCCAAAAATTCATATTGGATGCCGCCCGCACCGAGCTGGGCGACATCGATGCCGTGGGCCTCGATTACAAAGCGCTGCCGCGCGAAGTCAAGGCTGGGGACGTGCTGCTGCTGAATGACGGGTTGATCGTGCTGATCGTCGATGCCGTCAAAGGCGAAGCCGTGCACACCACCGTGCGCCAGGGCGGCGAGTTGTCGAACAACAAGGGCATCAACAAAGAAGGCGGTGGCTTGACCGCGCCTGCGTTGACCGCCAAAGACATGGACGACATCCGCACCGCGATGAGCTTTCAGGCCGATTACGTGGCGGTGAGCTTCCCCAAAAATTCGACCGACATGGAAATGGCGCGCCAGTTGTGCAACGTGGCCGCTGCCGAGTACAACCACAAGCCGGGTTTGATCGCAAAAATCGAGCGTGCCGAGGCCATCCCCAAGCTGCTGGAGATTCTGCTGGCCAGCGACGGCATCATGGTCGCGCGCGGCGACTTGGCGATTGAGGTGGGCAACGCCATCGTGCCCGCGCTGCAAAAGCGCATGATCAAGCTGGCGCGTGAGCACGACAAATTCGTCATCACCGCCACGCAGATGATGGAGAGCATGATCACCAACCCCGTGCCCACCCGCGCCGAGGTGAGCGATGTGGCCAACGCCGTGCTGGACGGCACCGACGCGGTGATGCTGAGCGCCGAAACCGCCGCTGGCAAGTTCCCGCTGGAAACGATTGTGGAGATGGCCAACATTTGCCTGGAGGCTGAAAAAGCCGAATACAAGGAAATTGACGCTGACTTCACCGGCAAACAGTTTGCCCGCATTGACCAGTCGATTGCCATGGGCGCATTGTTCACAGCCAGCCATTTGGGCGCCAAAGCGATTGTGGCCATGACCGACAGCGGCTCCACCGCGCTGTGGATGAGCCGCCACGACATCCGGGTGCCGATTTATGCGCTCACCCCGCGTGTCAGCACGCAGCGCAAGATGACACTCTTTCG
>JANNFW010000225.1:0-1625 GCA_031380235.1 Rhodoferax sp.
TTGACGATATGGCACGCTCGCTGGGCTTGGGGTTTGAGACGGTCAAAAGCCGCTTGCGCTATGCGCTGCAAAAGCTGCGTGGCTGCATGCAGCCCTACCTCACTGTGTGGGAGGTGGCATGACACAGGACCTGGACAATCTGCGGGATACGCGTCTGAAAAGGGCATTGGCGCATGCACCCGATGCGCAGGATATGCCTGCACAAGCGATTCGAAACGCTATCAAAAACAAAGCTAGTCATGCTGTACGTACCAAAGCGAATGCTCATTTAGCTACGAATCCGCCTTGGTGGAAGCGTTTTTGGGCCAGCACGGGTAGAGCCGGTGGTCCCTGGAACACGGCCTTTGCCACGGTCGTGCTGGGATCCATCATCACCTTGATTTGGCACGGGCAAGACCTCCCCGATGCGGTACTGGACAAGCAGGCAGTTGCGTTGCCCAGGTTGCAGGACAAGACGCAAGCTGCTGCCATCTCGGTAGGGCCTGCTGTGCAAGCGCCTCCAGCACCTGCGACAGCTCCAGCGCCTGTAATCGAGCCCGCCCAACCAACAACTGCCAAATCACCGCCTGCTGCGAAACCTCCAAAGGCGGCACGCCCAAGAGTGGACGCACCTGTGTCAAGCGGTGTTGAGTCGCGCGTGGCCGAGATTGCGCAGTCAGCCACTGCGCCAGCAACAGCACCTGCAGGTGTTGCCGCTGCCCCGCCACCTGGCGCACCAGCACCAGCACCAGCACCCGCGCAGTCGCTCGGACGAGCCCCTGTTCTGGCCGATCAGGCACGAAGCGCTGCCAAAATGGCCGCTGCGGCCCCGACATCAGCTGCGGTCATGCCCTTGCAATGGGACGCGCTGGAGGTCACCTATCGTGGTCAAACGGCCAGGCTATCGAAGGCCGAGAGCCAAGCCCTCACGGCCCAAGTTCAGGCGCTGGTGGCTTCCGCGGTTGATTTAGCAGCCCTGTTGCCATCAACCAAGCCGACTTTGCAATTGAAATGGTACGCAGCCAATGGCACCGGTGCCACCGAAGTAGCGACGTTTTCTCTCTGGGCAGGTCGCTTTGCGTGGCAAGTTGGTGGCAATGCCGCCATCGAAGGGGTTGCGCTTTCCGACCCATTGGACACCCTGCTGGCCAGCATTAACCGCGTTTTACCACCCTGATGGTGCTCAGCTGGCTGGGCTAACTCTGCGCCGCCGAGCCGCGTTCAATGTCTTCGCGGATTCCTACAGGGAGTTTGTTCAGCAACCAGCGCATAGCCAGTGGCACGATGACGATGTCGTCCATCACGCCCAAAAAGGGAATCACGTCAGGAATCAAATCCACCGGCGAAAAGAGATACAGCGCGACGCCCGCTGCACCCCATTTCAGCCATGACGGCGACAGCGGGTGCTTGAGCGCGCGCCACATCAAGCGCGCATCGCCTTTGACCAGAACCCAAATCACGCCAATACGTTTCCACATCGACAGAGCCCTTTCCAGACAGTTTTCAATGAAATCACCAGACTGCTGGTTGCGATCTGGCTCATCCGTAACGTGCGGCCGTTTTTTGGGATGACAAGGGCCTGCCCGAACAACCTGAAGTCCGCGGACGTTCCAGCTACTTGCGAAGGCCCGCGCCGCGCACCTCCA
>JANNFW010000258.1:0-2877 GCA_031380235.1 Rhodoferax sp.
GTTTTGACGGTTTCAAGGCCATCAACAACCTGTCGCTGGACATTGCACCGGGCGAGCTGCGCTGCATCATCGGCCCCAATGGTGCGGGTAAGACGACGATGATGGACATCATCACCGGCAAAACACGCCCCGATTCGGGCACCGTCTTTTTCGGCAGCACCATCGACTTGCTGCGCTATACAGAACCCCAAATTGCCCAGCTCGGCATTGGCCGCAAGTTCCAAAAGCCCACGGTTTTTGAGCAACTCACCGTGTTTGAAAATCTGGAACTCGCGCTGAAAACTGACAAAGCGGTAAAGGCTTCGGTCTTCTTCAAGCTCGACTCCACGCAGTCAGACCGCCTGCTGGAAGTGCTGGCCACCATCCATCTGGCCGCTGACATGACGCGCTTGGCGGGCAACTTAAGCCATGGCCAAAAACAGTGGCTTGAGATTGGCATGCTGCTGATGCAAGACCCCAAACTGCTGCTGTTGGACGAGCCTGTGGCGGGCATGACCGATCATGAAACCGAGCGCACGGCTGAGCTGTTTTTGTCGTTGAAAGGCAAACACTCGCTGGTGGTGGTGGAGCATGACATGAGTTTTATTCGCACCATTTCCGAGATCGTCACCGTGCTGTGCGATGGCTCGGTGCTGGCGCAAGGCACGCTGGACCAAGTGCAGGCGGATGAGCGGGTGATTGAAGTTTATTTAGGTCGCTGAAAGAACACGCCGTGCTCCAAGTCAAAAACATCGACCAATACTACGGCGGCTCGCACATCCTGCGCGATGTCAGCCTGTCTGCCGCACCTGGCAAAGTCACCGTGGTGCTGGGTCGCAACGGTGTTGGAAAAACCACCTTGCTCAAGAGCTTGATGGGGCTGGTCGCCATCAAAACCGGCAGCATCGAGTTTGAAGGCCGCTCCATCCAAAACGACACGCCTTACCTTCGCGCCCGCGCGGGCATCGGTTTTGTGCCGCAAGGTCGTGAGATCTTTGCGCGGCTCACGGTCGAAGAAAACCTGCAAATGGGCTTGGCTTACAAAAGCGCCAGCACGCCCATTCCACCTGAGTTGTTTGAGTTGTTCCCGGTATTGAAGCAAATGTTGAAACGCCGTGGCGGCGATTTATCGGGCGGACAGCAGCAGCAGTTGGCGATTGCCCGCGCACTGGCGGCCAAGCCCAAGCTTTTAATCTTGGACGAGCCGACCGAAGGCATTCAGCCCAGCATCATCAAAGACATTGGCCGCGTGATTCGCATGCTGGCTGACCAGGGGCTGGGCGGCCAAAAAGTGTCGATTCTGCTGGTGGAGCAGTACTACGACTTTGCGCAGGAACTGGCCGACGACTACCTTGTCATGGAGCGCGGCGCGGTGATTGCCAGTGGCTTGGGTGCTGACATGCAGAAGGACAACGTGCGTCAACTGGTGGCAATTTGAGCGCAGATTAAGCGCGCGCTAAGTAGCTCTGAAATACCCCCACATGCACAAACGCCGCATCGGCTGAATTCGGCCACAGGTCTGCGGTGTTGAAGCGCACGTCGTAGGTCGGTTCATCCGCTGCCGGTACGCCATGCGCGTGGGCATCAGGGAACGGGTATGCGGGCGACTCGCTCACAACCACACCGCTTTTGCCGCGAATGTAGGCGGGCATGCGGTTGTGGCCAGGCACGTAGTCGGCACGCACCCTCACGCGGTCACCGGGTTTGAATCGTTCGCGCTCTGCCCGGTTTGATCGCCCCGGCGCACTGGGCGACGACAGCGGAAACGCCCCCTGCGCGCGGCGCTCCAGCTCTTCGCGCGTTACCAGGTTCTTTTCGACACACAGCGTGGCCAGGCTCGTCAGCGTGCGCTCGTAGTAGCCAGCGGCCAAGTAGTGGCGCGGCTCCATGCGCTCGATGGCGTGGCGGTACTCGTCCATGTTGAACACGCCGTGCTTCACCGCCAGCGAATACATCGCGTTAACGCGCTTTTCCCAGTCTGCGTGAAATACCTGCGCCTTGGGCGAATGGCGCACCGGACCAAAGCCCTGTTTGCCACCCAGATCGTGCATGCCGTCCATGTTTTTCTCCTTTCGTTCTCTTGATTTACAAACGGGCCACGCCAATCATCGAATCTTGCGTCACAAGCTCAGCCAGCTTTTCGGCAGGCCATCCCACCGTTTCGGGTGGCTGCATCGGCAGCACCATGTAGCGTGTATCAGCCGTGGTGTCCCACACGCGAATCTCAATCTCAGGTGCCAAATCAAGCCCCATTTCTCTAAGAACGGTGCGCGATTCACGCACTGCGCGGGCGCGGTACTCCAAATCTTTGTACCAGTCTGGCGGCAGGCCAATGATGGTGAACGCAGTACACGAACACAGCGTGCAGCAAATCACGTTATGCACTGTCGCCGTGTTTTCCAGCGCAACCAGATGGCGATGGTGCTTGGGCATTGCCAGGCCCAGCTCCGCGACGGCCTCAATCCCATTGGCAAACAGCCGCTGCTTGAAGGCGGCGTCCGTCCAGGCTTTGGCAACCACCCGCGCGCCGTTTTGCGGCAACCATTGCTCCTCGATCAGGTGATTGGCCTGCTCGATGAATTCGGCCGGCTGCATGCCGCGCTCGTGCAGCACCGCCTGGATGGCATCAACACGTGCGTCGATTGACGCAATGGTGTGCGAAGGGGTTTGAATTGGGTTGGTTGTTTGCATTTTTGTCACTCCAGCAGCGGTGCAATGGCGCGTCACTTCGCCACAGTCATCCATTTATACAGCATGAAGCCGTCCGCCCGTTGGTAGGCCTGCACGTTTTTCTTCATCGCCCAGGCCAGCATCTGCTGGTGCAGGGGAATGTGACCGACATCGGCAGCGTGCAGATCGAAGGCCTCTTTGATCATCGCATTGCGCTGGGTTTCGTCC
>JANNFW010000265.1:0-1575 GCA_031380235.1 Rhodoferax sp.
GCCTTGACCAGTTGCATCGCCGCGTTGTCCACATACATGTGATCCAGCGCAACATCAGGGTATTGCAGGCCCACTTCGGTAACGATGTCTTTCCAGAATTGAAAAGTCTCCAGCACATTGGCTTTGTCAACGCTGGTGACGCGCTTGCTTCTCTTGCGCGCGGCCTGGAACGCCACATGCGCGATGCGCTCCACCTCGGGGCGGCTGTAGCGCATCGTGTCAAAGGCTTCTTCGGCGCCGGGAAAGTGGCCATCTGTTGCAATGCGGCGACCGCGTGGCTGGCCAAAGTAGATATCACCCGTCAACTCACGGATGATCAAAATGTCCAGCCCCGCAATCAACTCAGGCTTCAGGCTGGAGGCATCGACCAACTGCTCATAACAAATCGCCGGGCGAAAGTTGGCGAACAGCCCCAGGTTTTTACGCAGACCCAAAATGGCTTGCTCAGGGCGCAGCGGGCGATCCAGCTTGTCGTATTTCCAGTCGCCCACGGCACCGAACAGAATCGCATCGGCCGCCTTGGCCAATTTGAGCGTGCCCTCGGGCAGCGGGTGGCCTTGCGCTTCATACGCGGCACCGCCGACCAGAGCCGTTTCCATCTCGAACTTGAGATCGAGCACGTTCAAAACATTGACGGCTTCGGCGACGATTTCAGTGCCGATGCCGTCACCAGGGAGGATTGCGATTTTCATGGAGGGGCGAATAAGAGCTTGAGGGATCAGAATTTGTTGCTGTCAGGGATGCCCTGCGAACCTGGGACGACCGCAGCAGGCTTGGCGAGGATGCCCACGGCCGACTCCGCCTTGCGCAGTTCCACGCACAGGTAGCTGTTGGTTTGCGGCAAGGGCGTCACCGCCGCACAAATGTCGCGCAGGGATGCCGCACTTTGCGGGTTGTTCATCAGCACGCGCATCTCCACGGGCAGTTTGCCCAACACGGCTGCCGTCTCCACATTGGTGCAGTTGGCTGCATTGGCCTGGCGGTAGGTGGCATCGCGGCAGGCTGAGACGAGCGTGCCCAAATCAGGGCGTGTGATCAAGCCCTGAATGGCCGGATTTTTCAACAGCTCGTCCAGCAGACCCGCTTGCGCTTGTGGCAACAGGCACAGCGCGCTCACAGCAATCAAGCCATGTGATAGGAGGTGTTTTTGCAGTTTCATAGAAATCCTTAAGTCGTTGAAAGGCTCTTGCCCAACCACGGTTTTGTGGCCAGGCGCTCTAACTCAAACGTTTTAATCTTGTCAGCGTGCCTCAAGGTTAACCCGATGTCGTCAAAACCATTCAGCAAACAGTATTTGCGAAATGGCGCAATCTCAAACGCAAGTTCCTCACCCTGCGGTTTGACCACCACTTGGCGCGCCAAGTCAACCGTCAACTCGTAGCCGGGGAAGGCTAGCGCCTCGTCAAACAGCGTGGCCACTTGCGCCTCGCTCAGCACAATCGGCAGCAGGCCATTCTTGAAGCTGTTGTTGAAAAAAATGTCCGCATAGCTGGGCGCAATGATGGCGCGAAATCCATATTGATCCAGTGCCCAAGGCGCATGCTCGCGCGAGGAGCCGCAGCCAAAATTCTTGCG
>JANNFW010000559.1:0-1991 GCA_031380235.1 Rhodoferax sp.
GGCGATCAGACTGTAAGGTGACAAATTCAATGAGTTGACCCATTCGGCCAGCTCACGCGGCACGCCGGTAAAAGCCATGGTTTTAGTTAAAAATGCTGCGCCCGCCAGAATGAACATGATCATGCAGCTGGTGCGCGTGGCACCCATCAGCGCTTCATTGAAGTTGGCCCAGGTCAATGAGCGGCTCCAGGCAGCCAGCCCCAATGCACCCACCACGCCGTAGGCTGCGCATTCAGTCGCCGTAGCCCAACCCGCTATCAGGGACCAGCAGATAAACACAATCAGCAGTGCGCACGGGATCAGGTTTTTGGACAGGCGCAGCTTTTCCATGAAACTGGTGGCTGGCTCGGGCGGCGGCATTTTGTCTTTGTTGCGTATCGACCACCAGGCGATATAGCTTGAGAACAACGCCATCAACAAAAGCCCCGGCAAAAAGCCCGCCAGAAAGATGCGAATGATCGAAGCATCCGCAGCCACGGCATACACAACCATGGTGATGGAGGGTGGAATCAGAATCCCCAGCGTGCCAGCGGTGGCCAGGGAGCCCAGTGCAATTTTTTCGTCGTAGCCACGTTTTTTCAGTTCAGGCAGCGACACCTTGGCAATCGTGGCGCACGTTGCCGCCGATGAGCCCGAAACCGAACCAAAAATACCGCAGCCCAAAATGGTGGTGTGAAAAAGGCGACCCGGCACACGGTTGAGCCACGGGGCCAGGCCCGTAAACATTTCCTCACTCAGCTTGGTGCGAAACAGGATTTCGCCCATCCAGATGAACAGCGGCAAGGCGGCCAGCTCCCAGCTCGCATTGCTCTCCCAAAAGGCCGAAAACAAATTGAGACCCGGCTGCGTGTTGGTAAAAAATGCCTGTCCGACCCAGCCGCATATCGCCAGCGTCATGGCAATCCACACGCCGCCGGAGAGCAGCACCAGCATGAGAATGAGCAGAATGCCGCCAATGGTCAGAATTTCCATGGAAGTCTTTCTTTGTTATTATTTTTTGACATCAGAGGTCAGACGAGAAATCGCCTTTGGCATGACGTTCTTCTACCAGCCGTACAAAAGTTGGCACACCCCCGCGCACCACTATGACAAACTCGTCAAGAACCGCGACAAGCAGCAGCAGCGAGCCCAGGGCAAAACTGGATTGTGGAATCCAGATCGGCAGTGGCAACAGGCCCTGCGCCAGTTCTTTGAATTCATAGCTCTGGTAAGTAAAACGGCAAGCCCACCAGGCCAAGTAAGCCACTGCCAATAATGCGATGAACAAGCTCACCAATTCCATCAAACGCCGGGTCTTGGGTTTGACGGTTTCAAGCAGCAGCGTGACTCGTACAAAGTCGCCGTGTTTGAAAGCGTGCGCCATCGTAAAGAAAGCCGCCGCCGCGCACAGCCACGACACGATGTCGTTCGTTGCCCCGGTGTTCAGGCCGAACTCGCGGCCCAAGGACTGGAACACCATCAGCACGCAAATCAATGCAACACACACAGCCCCCAGCACAGCAGCCGCCATGTAGACCGCGTCAAGCCCTGCGCGCAGCGAAGAAGGAGCATTGCCGATAGGAGTGGGGGCTTGTTTCATGGGTTTGCTTTGCTTTTGGGTTTATTTCCTGTTGTACGCGTCGATGATCGCCTTGCCGTCAGCGCCAGCCAGCTTCAGCCAGTCTGCCGTCATGGTGTCGCCAATCGGCTTGAGTTCCTTCTTCAAGACCTCGCCAACCACTGTATCAATTTTCATGCCCTTGGCGGCAAGCTCTTTCAGATTGTCAGAATTGTTCTTCTCGCTGCTTTGCCAGCCACGCGCCTCTGCCGCAGCAGCTTGCTGCAACACCGCGTCTTGACCCGCTTTGTCGAGTGCGTCAAACGCTTTTTGATTCACCACCACCGCGTTGCGCGGCAGCCAGGCGTTCACGTCATAGAAAAACTTGACGCTCTCATACAGCTTGCTGTCAATTCCGCTGGAGGTGGACGTTAAAAAGTTGTCGGCTCCACCT
>JANNFW010000316.1:0-2191 GCA_031380235.1 Rhodoferax sp.
GGCATTGCCGTCATCGCTCATCCCGCGCGCTATAAATTTTCGACTAATCAGGAGTTTGCGCTGTTCACCGAGTTCAAGGCGCTGGGCGGGCAGGCGATTGAGGTCGTGACTGGCAGCCACTCGGCGGCGGAGTACGTGATCTACGCCGAGGCCGCGTTGGAATACGGCTTTGCCGCATCGCGCGGCAGTGACTTTCACAGCCCCGATGAATCGCACACTGACCTGGGCACCCTGCCCTATCTGCCCGGCGGGCTCACACCGGTCTGGGAACTGCTGGCGGATCGTATCCAGTGAGTGCTTTGGCCAGCGGGCCTGCTCTGGCCAAGCCCCACAGCGCGATGGCCGGCATTGCACTGGTGCTGGCGGCAGTGAGCTGCTTTGGCGCGTTGGACACCACCATCAAGTTCATCAGCAGCGGCGTGCCCATCATGATGGCGATGTGGTTTCGATTTGGCTTTCAAATGCTGGCGACTGCCGCCGTCTTCGCGCCTACACGCGGGCTTGCGCTGCTGCGCACGGCCAACCCGCGCTTTCAGCTGCTTCGCGGCGTGCTGCTGGTGGGCTCCAGTTCGCTGGCGTATTTGAGCCTGCGCTACACGCCGGTGGCCGAGTTCACCGCCATCATCTCCATCACGCCGCTGGTCATCACGCTGATTGCCGCGTACCGGCTCAAAGAGCGCGTGTCGGCGCTGCGTTGGGCGCTGGTGGCAGGCGGTTTTATCGGTACGTTGATCGTCATTCGCCCGCAGCAGGAGGACTTCAACTGGGCCCTCCTTCTGCCCCTGATACTGGTGGGCACCAGCGCGTGGTTTCAGATTCTCACCAGCAAAATGGCCCGTACCGAAAGCCCGGTGACTATGCATTTTTACACCGGACTGGTCGGCTTTTTAGCCGCATCCATCGCGCTGCCCTGGGTGTGGGCACCACTCGCCTCCAGCCTGTTGTGGTGGTGCATCTTGCTGATTTGCCTGCTCGGTTCAGCAGGTCATTTTTTGTTGATTTTGGCGTACCAGCGTGCCTCGCCAGCGGTACTCACACCGTATCTTTACGGGCAGATCGCCGCCGCCATGCTGGGCGGATGGATTGTGTTTTCACAGGTACCCGATGGATGGTCATTTTTGGGCATTGCGATGATTGCGGTCTGCGGCGCGGTGGGTGCGTGGCTCACGATGCGTGAGTCGCGCGCCGTGGCCGTCATGGCGGCACCCACGGACACTTGAAGTCAACATAAAGACAAATCTACCATGGCTCAATATTTCGAAGTTCACCCCGACAACCCGCATGTGCGCCTGCTCAAGCAGGCCGTGGGCTTGCTGCAGAAAGGCGGTGTCGTCGCCGTGCCCACCGATAGCAGCTACGCGCTGGTCTGCCATATCGATGACAAGGTGGCCGCAGACAGCCTGCGCCGCATACGCGGGGTCGATGACAAACATCACCTCACGCTGTTGTGTCGCGACCTGAGCGAGTTAAGCCAGTATGCCCGTGTGGACAACAAGCAGTTTCGCCTGCTCAAATCCGTCACGCCCGGTCCCTACACCTTCATTCTGGAGGCGAGCAAGGAAGTGCCCCGGCGCGTAAGCCACCCGCAGCGCAAAACCATCGGCCTGCGCGTGCCTGATAACAAAGTGCTGGCCGAGCTGCTGGCCTTGCATGACGGCCCGTTGCTTGCCACCACCTTGATACCCCGTGGCGAGGCCGAGCCGCTGAACGATGCCCAAGACATCCGCGAACGCTATGAGCACGATGTGGCCGCCGTGATCGATGCGGGTGCCTGCCCGCTTGAGCCCACCACCGTGGTCGATTTGACCGGGGGCGACCCGGTAGTGATTCGCGAGGGGCGCGGCTCGATCGCAGCTCTGGGGCTGTAAATACTCTCTGAGACAATTGAACGCATGGACATTGCAAATCTCATTCAAACCGTATTGATTTACGCCATCCCGGTACTCTTCGCCATCACCGTTCACGAGGCCGCCCACGGCTACGCGGCCCGGCACTTTGGCGACGACACGGCTTACGTGATGGGGCGCATCACGCTCAACCCGATCAAGCACATTGACCCGGTGGGCACCATCCTGATGCCGCTAATGCTGTACTTTGCCACATCGGGCGCCTTTCTGTTCGGCTATGCCAAGCCTGTGCCGGTGCGCTTTGGTAATTTGCGCAATCCCAAGCGTGACATGGTGTGGGTGGC
>JANNFW010000348.1:0-4553 GCA_031380235.1 Rhodoferax sp.
TATTTGGCGGATGAAGCCTTCGGCTGCGGCCATCGGCGCCAGCCCTGCACGACCCGCGCTTTCCGCTCGCGCCACCACCTCGCGGGGGTTGAGCATTTTGGTGTTGAGCGCGAACGACAGCAGCGAATGAAACAAGCGCCAGGCCTTGCTGCTCATGGCATCCTGAAAATCACCAAAATGCGGCAATGCGTGGGTGACGAATCCATCCAGATGCTGCAAAGCCTCGGTGCGGTTCAGCGGCCAGGCGATGGCAGCTGCATTGGGCTCGCCAAAGCTCTTGACACCTGCACCTTCGATGGCTTTCCACAGCGCCGAATGGTCGTGCGGTGTGCGCCAATCAGCCGGTTCCAACGGCACCCCGGGCCAGGACTTGCGATTCTCCGCATCAAAATTCCACTGGCCGCCAATGGGCTTTTTGGCAGGATCAACGAGCACGCTGTGGCGAACGCGCATGTGACGGTAGAAGGTTTCCATCAGCCATTTCTTACGCCCTGCAAACAGCTCGGCCGCCTCATGACGTTCAGTGTAAAAGTGCTCGCTGCTGACGCGGGTGCAGGGGATCGTTTGGGCTGAAGAGAATTCAGCCAATTGCGCATCCAGCCGCCACTCGTCAGGGTCCTGGTATTGGAAATCGCTCGGCTTGTACTGGGTCATCAACGCGCCCAGATTGCCATTGAAAGATTGCAGATTCGCCCTATCGTCAATCGCCAAGTAATGCACGCGGTGCCCGGCATCGCGCAGGTGACGCGCCAGATCGCGCATCGCGGCAAAAATTGAGATGATCTTTTGCGCGTGGTGCAGCACGTAATCGGTTTCGCTGCGAATCTCCATCATCACGAACACGACATCCGCTTGCGGCGATTTGAACCAACTGTGCTTCGGGTTGAGCTGATCGCCCAAAATCAAACTCAGCCGGGTCATGCAGACGTGCTTTTCTTGGTATCTTTTGTATTGCGACAACGCTCAGAGCAGTACTTCACCTCGTCCCAGACCTTCTCCCACTTTTTACGCCAAGTGAAAGGTCTGGCGCATGCGACACACACCTTGGTGGGCAGCTGAGACTTCTTCTGCATGCGCATCTTGCGCAAACAGGCGTGATCAAGCCTTCTTGGCGTAAGCGCTGCACCAGCCTTTGCCGGCCACTTGCTTGCCTGCGAACAAGGGGCACAGGCCTGCTGCATCAGTCGGTTTGCCCGCGTAAAGGGCGCAGTTGCTGCAAAGCTGGGTGGGTGCGTGCTTGGGGAATTTTTTGGCATCGACCTTGGTGCTGTCGGCTTTGTAGCCCAGGGCTGTGGCCTGCGCGTCGGTTTCGGCCAGCATCGGGGCTTGGGCGAAGGCCTGGCCTGCCATCAGGGCAGTGCTGCCCAGGCTGATGTTGATCACGAATTCACGGCGATTGGTCATGGATGTTGTCATGGGTATTTTTGTCAGAAGTTGATGAGATTTGATCATTCTGCGGCACTGCGCCGCTAAACAATGACGCGATTTTCTGCGAATCTGAGGGCGCCGTTGGAGGCACTCCAAATACCCCGCAAATTTGCTTTTTTGGAATGCGACTCACTCTCAATTTCGACGGCTGATCAGTTCAAGATCACACCCTTTGCAAACAGCGCGTTGCCGTACGCGGTGGCCTCACCGGTTTGCACGATCAGGCTAGCGGCGCGCACTTTGTCGTAAAAGGCAAAACGCTCCACCGCTTCGATCTTGCCGACACCTAAACCGCCTTGCACCAGGTGGTCGACCAGCGCCTGCTGCACGGGGGTTCGGTAGCTGTCCGGCTGATGGCATGCACGCATGTAGGCGACGGGATGGCTCAAGTCGTCGCCCAGCGGAAACACCGACAAAATCGCCTCGCTCACCCGCAGCAGGCTCAAGCCCGGCAGACGCACCAGCGGCTTGCCCACGGCCAATTGCTGAGCGGTGAAGTTCGCGTCCACCACCGCCACCCACTCGCCGTGGCCCATGGCGCACAGGTGCATCAGCAGTTCGGGGGACAATATAGGGTCGATTCCTTTGAGCATTGCAGCGACTTTTTTAAGTATTTAAGAGCACGAGAATGCCAGAAGAACACCATCACAACAATAAGTAAAACCACTAGATTTATTAATTACAATCCGAAAATGATTCCCTCCGTTTGGATTTTGGGCGAAGCCCTGATGGACTGCGTGGCGCAGCCCAATGGCGATTTTCGCCCGCTGATTGGCGGCAGCCCGTTCAACCTGGCGCGTGCGGTGGCGCTGCGCTGCGGTGAGCGGGCATCGGTGGGCTACCTCAACCGCCTGTCGGTTGACAGCTTTGGAGACCTGCTGCGCGCGCAGTTTGCCTGCGACAGCGTATCGCTGATGATGCCGCCCAGCCGCTGGCCCACGTCGTTGGCGGTGGTGCAGATCAAAGACGGCCAGCCCAGCTACGGTTTCTACCGCGAGGCCGTGGCCGACCGCGACTACACCGTCAACGAGGTGCTGGCATTGCTCAAGCAAGCGGCACCCGGCGTGCTGCACACCGGCTCGCTGGCGCTGGTGCCGCCGGAGCACGAGAAAGTGATCGCCATTCTCCAAGGAGCCAAGGCGATGGGCTGGACGATCAGCATCGATGTCAACCTGCGCCCGCAAATGGCACCCGATTTGCGCGAGTACATCGGCGCCGTCAAAAAAGTAGCAGCTCTGGCCGATTGGCTCAAGGCCAGCGATGAGGACCTGCACATCTTGGGCTTTGCCGCAACCACGCGCGCAGATGCCCCACGCATCTCGCAACACTTCACCGCCCAAGGCGCGAGCCGCGTGGCGCTGACCTTCGGCGTGGGCGGCGCGTGGCTGACCGTCGATGGAAAAACCGCCGAGCAGGACGTGCCCCAAGTCACCGTCATCGACACCGTTGGCGCGGGCGACACTTTTTGGGGCAACTGCGTGGCGGACTGGGCGATGCAGCCCTCCGGCGCAGCGCAGCGCGCCGAGAACACGCTCCGCCAAGCCATGCGGGCCGCCGCCATCAACTGCTCGCGCGCGGGCTGCCAGCCACCGCGATTTGATGAGCTTTGAAGGAGGCATGAAGGAGATTTGGCGAGAATTTGAGTAAAAATTAACCTGGAAGTTAATTCTAGCTCCAAAAACGCATATTTTGACGAAATTGCGAACGGAATTGGCATCTAGCTCTCGTATCAAATGCATAGGCAGCTATTTATTACATAGCATTAGTGCACTCTTACAAACGCTGCCAGCCCTGCCACCCCGTCCACACCGCCCCCGCAAACAGCAGCAAACCCACCGCTTGGCCAGAGCGCACCTGCGCCGTCGCATTGCCGCGCAGCCAAAGCCGAATCTGCGCTGCGCCGAGCGCCACCGCGCCGTAGATCGAAATCTGCGTGACTGCGATGATCACGCCCAGTAACACCGCTTGAGCAGGAATCGGCCCGTATCCAAGTGCCTCGGGTTTCAAAAACTGCGGAAACACCGCCAGCATGAACGCGTAGGCCTTCGGGTTGACCAGGCACGTCGCCGCGCCTTTCGCAAACACGGTCATCCAACTGCGCGGTAGGCCGGCGTGAACTTCTCCCAACGCCGAGGCACTGCGCAAAAGCGACACGCCAATCCACCCGATGTAGGCAGCGCCCGCCAACAGCATCAGGTTGAACAACTTCGGGGTCGCGCCGATCACCACGCCCACGCCAATCACCGCCATCACCGTGTGCACCACGCCGCCCGCCACAATGCCCGCCAAAGCCGCAACACCCGCCCTGCGCCCGCCCGTCAGGCTGCTGGCCAGCACATAGGCCATGTCCAGCCCTGGCAGCACGATGATGCCAAACACCATCGCGAAAAACACCCACAAATGATCGGTCTGTAGGTGCGCTGTTTGCGTCAGTCCAAAGAGTTTCATTTCTATCCTTGAGAAGCGTATTCAAATGTGAGTCAAGAATAGAACCCAATACACGACAAGGCGTGTCATGTATTGATGGCAAAATCCAAAAATGCGTGCCAGCCGTTTGTTATCGATCCAAATGCTCCTGCAAACGCGCGGTCGCATGAGCGCAACCCAACTGGCTGCCGAGCTGGAGGTGTCGCCACGCACCATCCTGCGCGATGTCGACCAGCTCTCTGCAACGGGCGTGCCGGTGTGGTCAGACCGGGGCCGCGACGGCGGCTTTCAACTGCGCGAAGGTTGGCGTACCCAGCTCACGGGCCTCACCGACAAAGAAGCTCAAGCGCTGTTTTTGGCCGGGCTGCCCAGCGCCGCCACCGAGCTGGGCCTGGGTCACGAATCCGCATCGGCCCAACTCAAAATGCTCGCCAGCCTGCCAGCCGCACTACAAGACGATGCCCTGCGTGTGAGCGCGCGCCTGCATGTGGACACGCTGGACTGGTTTCGCGGCAACACCGCTTCCGAGCACCTGCAAAGCGTGGCCGATGCCGTGTGGAACCAGCGCACCATCACCATGCGCTATGAAAGCTGGAGCAGCACAAATGACCGCCAAGTCAAACCCCTGGGCCTGGTGCTCAAAGCCGGGGTTTGGTACATGGTGGCGCTGGCAATATCGGCAGACAAGCAGACGAACA
>JANNFW010000357.1:0-9522 GCA_031380235.1 Rhodoferax sp.
CGGGTCACGATATCGCGCGGTTTGATGTCTTTTTTGATGGCTTCAATCAGCACTTTGGCCGACTCCTTGGCCGAGTTCATCTTCTCGTCGTGTGGATTTGCCATAGTGCTGGAGTAGAGAAGGCTCAAGCCCAGCGCCTCAAAGCTCGACGACATGGTGTTGGCGGTGTACATGCCACCGCAGGAGCCAGTGCCGGGCACGGCGCGCCGCTCAATTTGCAGCAAATCCTCATCGCTCATGTTGCCTGCTGCGTTCTGGCCCACAGCTTCAAACACGCTGACGATGTTGAGGTCTTGACCCTGATAGCGGCCCGGCAAGATCGTGCCACCGTAAACGTAAATCGCTGGCACGTTGGCGCGCAGCATGCCCATCATGCCGCCAGGCATGTTTTTGTCGCAGCCGCCCACCACCACCACGCCGTCCATCCACTGGCCTTGCACGCAGGTCTCGATGCAGTCGCTGATGACCTCGCGCGAGACGAGCGAATACTTCATCCCCTCGGTGCCCATGGCCATGCCGTCTGAAATGGTCGGCGTTCCAAAAATCTGCGCGTTACCGCCCGCTTCTTCAATGCCCGCCACCGCCGCATCGGCCAGCTTCTGCAGGCCGGAATTGCACGGCGTAATCGTGCTGTGCCCATTGGCAACACCGACCATAGGTTTTTTGAAGTCCGCCGCCTCGTAGCCCATGGCGTAATACATGGATCGATTGGGCGCGCGCGACTTGCCCTCGGTGATGTTTTTACTGCGCGGATTCAGGATGATCGGTTGGGTGGCCATGGTGGTTTTGTGTGAACTGAATTGGATTGAAAACTGGCGATCAAGTTTAATCCGCAAAAACGTTCTTGAACGCCTTGCGTTTGCTGGTGCGGTACACCGCGAAATCTGCGCGATCAATGGTGATGATGTCCGTGACGTTGCTGCTGTTCGCCAGCCACACCAGCGAAGCGTCGGCCAGATCCATCGGACGATCAGCGTACTTACGCATCATGGCAGCCAAGCCGGGAAGGTCGTCCGTCTGCAACGCGGCAATGCTGATTCGCGCATTCAAGGCACCCTGATGTAGCCACAGCAGCAAGTCTGCTTGCGCATTCGCGCTGAAGTCCAAGAAGTACATGACCTCTGATACCACCTCCCACGTCGTAAGCAGCCTTAAGCTTGCGCCGTGCCGTTTGAAATACGCAACGGCTTGCGCGTGATAACCGTCGGACTTGTTGAACAAAGCCGCCAGGGGGCCGCTGTCGCACAGCACTTCGCGCAGGCGTAAACCAGGCGAAACAGACTTCACGAGCGCTTGGCTGCAAGCCGCTCTCGAACCACCGATTTAATATTGCCAGACTGGCGTGTAACGTCGCCGTACCGTCCAAATGAAGACTCACCCAAGGCGTACAAGTCGATACCGGCTTGGGTTTGGGTGCTCTTGGCAAGCAACCGCAGTGCACGTTTGACGATGTCAGTTTTGCTCAAACCCGAACGGGCGCGCAACTGGCGCAACACCTCGGAGTCTTGCGCACCCAAGCGCAGGCTCAAAAACTGTTCATTGTCGGCAGAGACGCTGTTCATGATGGGAGAAGTGTACTACACGTGCCCGTTTTTGTGAGACGACTTTACTCCAACACACTCTGCAAACACGCCAAAACCTCCTGCACGGTGGAGTCGGGAACCCGCTCGACCAGGCTGGCGCGCCGCGATGCCCAATCCAGCGTCTTGACTTGGTGGGCGTGCACTTGACCATCCGTGCGAAGGCCCAGGCCCATCAACGAAATGAGGAAGCCTGCGCTGCGTGCAGCCTCAGCAGCGCCTCCCGAAATCGGGCAGACCATCGCCAGTTTGAACCGAGTGTTGAACGCGCGCGGCGATACCACCAAGCAAAAGTGATTGCCCTTCATCTCGCGACCACTCGCGGGGTCGAATTGCAGGTGCAGTATGTCTCCTCTTTCAGGAGTCACAGCTCCGCCCCGACGCTTGCGAGCTCATCCCACCCGTCGGCCCGGCGCAGGCCCTTCGGAGTGGCTTTCAACAGATCCGCCAATTTCGGGCGAAGACGCTGTGGACGCACTTTGAGCTCATCGCCAATGATCTCGATTGAAAGCTGCGAGCCCGCATCCAGGTGGTTCTGCTCCACATATGAGAGTGGCAGTGTCATGATGAACGAGCCACCCGAGCGGCGAAGAGATGCGTGCAACATGATTATCTCCGATAAGTTTTACGGGAGTATAACAATTAGAACGGCAATCTCATGCTGGGAACTCATTCGCTACCATCAAAAACGGATTCACAATCTGCAAACTACCCACTCGCTGCATGTGCTGCATGTCTTCGGAGTACAGCACTCGGCATTTGGCTTGCGTCGCACTGGCGATGATCAGGCTGTCATAAAACGAGAAGCTATGCTGGGCACGCAGCTTCAGCGCGGACTCGATCAACGCCGGGCTGGAGCCAACTTGGTTCATCGGCTGCAACACCAGATTGACGTAGGCCAAGATGCGCTCTTGCGGCAACTGCAAGCGGCGGCCTTTGGTGGCGACGTTGCAAAATTCCTGAATTACCTGGTAACTGACAACGCCTGTTTGATTGTTCAGCGCATGCGCCAGCAAATCCTTCGCTCGGGTTTGCTTTCGCGGCTCCAGCGTGTCGAAGCAATAGACGACGATGTTGGTGTCGAAAAAGACGCGCTGGGCGGGCTCGCCAAAGTCGCTCGTCAATTTGCACCATCCAGGCGTTGCAGAATGCGCGCTTCACGCTCGTTGTCCTGTTCACGCAAGGGCCTGCGCTGTGCAATAGGCTCGAACCGATAGTCCACAGGCACGAAGGGCTTGCCCGCGATCGGGGCGGACAGTTCATCCAGCATCGCGCGCGTCTGCGCGAGCTTCAGGCCACCCACGTCTTCGCTGCTGTAACTGACCAGCCATTTCCTGAACTCTTCGTTGAGCGTGGTGCCGCGCAGCCGTGCGAGCGCGCGGGCTTGCTCGATCAGCGTGTGTTCGGCGCTTAGAGTGACATTTTTCATAATTTCAGTGTACACTGAACATAATCGTGCGCACTGTATATTCGGAATTTTAAAAGTCCCACGAGAGTCCGTTCAGTGGTCGTAGCCCGCGCGGAACTTCCACCCCAAAACCGCAGCGCATGGCCCTGTCGGCGGGCGGGCGTCGATCCTCACAAGCGCAGGCACAATACCGCCCATGCTGATTCACCCTCAAATCAACCCCGTCGCGCTGCAATTGGGCCCGTTGGCCATTCATTGGTACGGCCTGACTTACCTTGCGGCGTTTGGCTTGTTCATTTATCTAGGGATTCGCCGTCTCAAGCACATGCCGTTCGCCGCGATAAAGGGCGAGGGTGCCTGGGTACGAAAGGACGTGGAAGACATCCTGTTCCTGGGCGTGATGGGCGTGATCTTGGGAGGGCGCATTGGCTACTGCCTGTTTTACAAGCCGCTGTATTACCTGTCGCATCCGCTGGAGATTTTCATGGTTTGGCAGGGCGGCATGAGCTTTCATGGCGGCATGCTGGGGGTGATTGGCTCCATGATCTGGTTCGCTCATTCGCGAAAACGGCCGTTTTGGCAAGTGGCGGATTTTGTCGCGCCGTGCGTGCCCACGGGGCTTGCGGCGGGGCGAATTGGCAACTTTATCAATGGTGAGCTGTGGGGCCGCGTGGCGGATCCGTCACTGCCGTGGGGCATGATGTTTCGGGGCGCGGGCGATTTGCCACGGCATCCATCGCAGATCTACCAAATCTTGATGGAAGGGCTGCTGCTGTTCATTCTGCTGTGGCTTTACGCGCGCAAAGAACGCAAACCGGGGCAGGTGGCCGCGATGTTTTTGCTGGGCTATGGCGTGTTTCGCTTCATTGCGGAGTTTTTCCGCGAGCCGGATGCGCATTTGGGCATTTTGTCGCTGGGCATGAGCATGGGGCAGTGGCTGTGCGTGCCGATGATTCTGGGCGGGATTGGGCTGTGGTGGTGGGCACAACGGCGCGACGTGCCTGCGGTTGCCACAAAGCGTTAGAAATTAACCTGTAGGTTTATTTTTCGTCCAAATAGCCCATTTTGCGCCGAATTATAGATAAAATGGTGCTCTAGCTCTCGTATAATATGCATAGAAAGCTATAATTAGTATAGCGTTTGACATATCAGCATTACTCAAAATAACAGGAGACATTGATGATCAACACCCTTACCTCGACATTCTCAAGACGCACCGTTTTGCGCTTAAGCGTAGCCGCGATTGCTGTGCCAGCTTTCAGCGCGCGAGCGCAATCCACCTGGCCTGCCAAGCCTGTCACGCTGATCGTGCCGTTCCCTGCGGGCGGTGGCACGGACGCGTTTGCGCGGCCGATGAGCGCGCAGTTTTCAAAGTTGACCGGGCAAACGTTGGTGATCGACAACCGGGGCGGCGGCGGTGGCACGGTGGGCGCTGCAATAGCGGCCAAGGCGGCACCGGACGGCTACACGCTTTTCATGGGCGCCGTGCACCACGCGATTGCACCCAGCGTGTATCCGAAGTTGCCGTACGACATTCTGCAAGACTTTGTGCCCTTGATTTTGGTGGCGCGCGTGCCGCAGGTGCTGGTGGTGAACCCGAAAAAAATCACCGCCAGCGACTTCAAAGACTTTCTGGCGATGGTGAAAAAGTCGCCCGGCAAGCTCAATTACGGCTCGGCCGGCAGCGGCACATCGCACCATTTGGCAGGTGAGCTGTTCAAGCAGCAAACGGGCACTTTCATCACCCACATTCCCTACCGTGGCGCAGGCCCGGCGTTGCAAGACCTGATCGCGGGCAATGTGGACATGATGTTTGACGGCCTGGGTTCCTCTGCAGTGCACATCAAGGGCGGGCGCATCAAACCGCTCATGGTGGCAGGCCGAACACGCAACTCTTCCATCCCAGACGTGCCGTGTGCTCTGGAGTTGGGGTTGAAAGACTACGACGTGACCACATGGTACGGCGTGTGGGCACCCAAGGGCACACCCGCCGACCTGCAATCCCGTTCGATTGAAGAACTTCGCAAAGCCTGCCTGACCCCTGAGGCGCGTGCGATTTGGGCCGCCCAGGGTGCGGAGTTTTCTGATCTTCAGGCGGGCGCGTTTGGCGGCTTCGTCCAACTGGAAGCCTCCAAGTGGGCCAAGGTCGTCAAAGCGTCGGGTGGTGTGCAGATTGATTGACTGTGACTTGACGGCGCGCAACGGCAACCTGTTTGCAGCGCTGCGCCACGCGTTCCCGGCCAAGCTTGATCAATGCGCGGTTGAAACTGACACGGGCCTGCACTACTCGTGGCGCGACCTGGAGCGCGCCAGCGCGATGGTGGCCAATCTGCTGCAATCACTGGATTTGCAGCCCGGCTCGCGCATCGCGGTACAGGTCGAAAAGTCGGTTGAAGCGGTGATTCTCTACCTGGCGACTTTGCGGGCCGGGTATGTATTTTTGCCGCTTAACACCGCCTACCAAAGTGCCGAGATCGAGTACTTCATTGCCAACGCCGAGCCTGCGGTGGTGGTGTGCTCACCGGCCAATTTCAGTTGGGTCAGCAAGATTGCCTTCAAGGCTGGCACGGGCCACGTCTTCACGCTGAGCGACGAGCGTACCGGCAGCTTGCTGGAGCGCGCGGCGCATCATGCGGATACCCAACCGATCGTGCATCGGTCTGCCGACGATCTGGCGGCCATTTTGTACACCAGCGGCACCACGGGACGAAGCAAAGGTGCGATGCTGACGCACGGCAATCTGCTGAGTAACGCACAGGTGCTCAAAGACTATTGGGGCTGGCAGCCTGATGATGTGCTGATCCACGCCCTGCCGATTTTCCACGTGCACGGCCTGTTTGTGGCATTGCATGGGGCTTTGCTCAACGGCAGCAAGATGATCTGGTGCGCGAAGTTTGACCCCAAATTCGTGGTGCAAAAAATGCCCGAGGCCAGCGTCTTCATGGGGGTGCCCACGCTGTACGTGCGCCTGTTGGCCGAGGCTGGTTTGAACCGCGATGTCACCCGAAACATGCGCCTCTTCGTTGCAGGTTCGGCCCCGTTGTTGATTGAGACGTTTAACGCCTGGCAAGAGCGCACGGGCCACACGATTCTGGAGCGCTACGGCATGAGCGAGACGGCGATGCTGACCTCGAACCCCTATGCCGCCGATGCACGCTTCGGTCATCAGACTGAGCGGCGCGGCGGCACTGTGGGCTTTCCGCTGCCGGGTGTGAGCCTGCGCGTGCACTGCGAACGGGGCGATGATGACTCAACACGGCCAGTGGGCGAGATCGGCGGCATCGAAGTCAAGGGCCCGAGCGTCTTCAAAGCCTACTGGCGCATGCCTGAGAAGACCGCCGAAGAGTTCACGGCAGACGGATTTTTCAAGACGGGCGATGTCGGCAAGATCGACGAACGTGGCTATGTGACCATCGTTGGCCGGTCCAAAGACCTGATCATTAGCGGCGGCTACAACGTCTACCCGGCGGAGATTGAGGGCTACATCAACGAGCTGCCCGGCGTGCTGGAGAGCGCGTTGGTGGGTGTGCCGCATCCCGACTTTGGCGAGGTGGGCGTGGCCGTGGTGGTGGCCCGCCCAGGCGCTGCGCTGGTGGGGCCCGACATCATCGCCCACCTGAAGGCTAAACTTGCCAACTTCAAAGTCCCCAAACGCTGCGTGATCGCGCCTGAGTTGCCGCGCAACGCAATGGGCAAGGTGCAGAAAAATTTGCTGCGCGAACAGTTTGGCTCAAACTGAACGTACGAGTGTGCAAGATCATGCAGGCGCGACGACGGGAGAGAGAAAAATGAATTTCAATGTATTGATCGTCGATGACACCGAGGTCAACCTGATCCTCTTCAGCGCGCTGGTTCAAAAGCTCGAAGGCTGCACCGACTTCCCGTTTGCCGAGCCGCTCAAAGCACTGGAATGGGCCAAAGCCAACACGACTGACTTGGTCATTTTGGATTACATGATGCCCGAGATGGACGGGCTGGAGTTCATCACCGCGTTTCGCAAGCTACCAGGCCATGAGGAAACGCCGATCTTGATGGTGACTGCCAGCGGCGAGAAAGACGTGCGCTATACCGCACTCACTTTAGGTGCCACGGATTTCCTGATGAAGCCGCTGGACCGCATCGAGTTCATGACCCGCGCCAAAAACATGCTCAAGCTGCAAGGCAGCCGCAAAAAGCTGGGCGACCACGCCGCCTGGCTTGCCGATGAAGTGCGCAAGGCTACCCATGAGATCGTGCTGCGCGAGCGCGAGACGGTGCTGCGCCTGTCCAAAGCGGCCGAGTACCGCGACCCCGAGACCGGCGCGCACATCATGCGCATGGCGCACTACTCGCAGCTCATCGCCAAAAAGCTGGGTTTGAACATTGACGAGCAAGAGCTGATCCTGGAGGCAGCGCCGCTGCATGACATCGGCAAGGTGGGCATCCCTGACGGCATTTTGCTCAAGCCGGGCAAGCTGACCGAGGCCGAGTTTGAAATCATGAAGCAGCACGCCCAGATTGGCTACGAGGTACTCAAAGGCAGCAGCTCGCGCGTGCTGCAAAGCGGTGCCGAGATCGCATTGGGCCACCACGAGAAGTTTGACGGCTCAGGCTACCCGCGCGGCCTTGTTGGGGAGGCGATTCCGCTCTTTAGCCGCATCGTGGCCGTGGCCGATGTGTTTGATGCGCTGACCTCGTCACGGCCCTACAAAAAGATGTGGGACGACGACAGCGCCAAGCTCTTGATCCGCTCGCAAACCGGCCTGCACTTTGACCCGCGCTGTGTCGATGCGTTTTTCGACGGCTGGGATGAAGTCATGCAGATTCGCGAGACCTTTCGAGACACGGCATGACAGGGATCGTGAGCCCGCACCGGCTGTCCGTCGCGCCCATGATGGACTGGACCGATCGCCATTGCCGCTACTTCCACCGCCTGCTCTCCAAAAACGCGCTGCTTTACACCGAGATGGTCACCACCGGCGCGCTGATTCATGGCGACATCGCGCGGCATCTTCAATTCAACACCGAGGAGCACCCCGTCGCGTTGCAACTCGGTGGCAGCGAGCCGCACGACCTGGCCCAATGCGCCAAGCTCGGCGAAGACTGGGGCTACGACGAAATCAACCTGAACTGCGGCTGCCCCAGCGAGCGCGTGCAGCGCGGCGCGTTTGGCGCGTGCCTGATGGCCGAGCCCAGGCTGGTGGCAGATTGCGTGAAGGCGATGGTCGATACCGTCAACATCCCCGTCACCGTCAAGCACCGCATCGGCATCGACAAAACTGAAGATACGCCCCAGAGCTACGGCTTTGTGCGCGATTTTGTCGGCACCGTGAGCGAAGCGGGGTGCCACACCTTCATCGTGCATGCGCGCAACGCCTGGCTCAAAGGCCTTTCGCCCAAGGCGAACCGTGAAGTGCCGCCGCTGCGTTATGACGTGGTGCGTCGGCTCAAAAATGACTTCCCGCACTTGACGCTGGTGATCAATGGCGGCATCACCACCACGGCGCAAATTGCAGAGCAACTGCGCCAAGTGGACGGCGTGATGCTGGGGCGTGAGGCCTATCACAACCCCTGGGCGCTGGTGGAGTGGGACGAGGCGTTTTTGTCGGCGGATGCGGATGATCTGAGCCTCACCTGCGATCAGGGTGAGCTGACCCGCGAGCAAAGTGACATGACCCGCGAGCGGGTCGAATCCCAAATGTGCGACTACATGCAGCGCGAGGCGCAATCCCACGGCACACCCTGGAGCGCCATCGCCCGCCATATGTTGGGCCTGCGCCACGGCCTGCCGGGTTCGCGCCGCTGGCGCCAGGTGTGGAGCGACCATCAGCTCAAATCGCTCAACCCGCATGAGGTGATGCGGCTTGCGCACGCGCCGATGGCAGTGCCCCGCGAAGAAATCAGTTTGCTATGAATAACATATCTAACTAATTAAATAATACGAGAGCTAAAGCCGTATTTTATTAATAATTTGTGGATTTTCGCTGTTTTGTCTTAAAAATTAACCTAGGAGTTAATTTTTAACGAAAAAGCGCAAAACTTCATCGATTTGTGTGAAGTATGACCCACGCAATTGCATCAAAACGCGTCAAAGTGATGTACTGTGAGTTAATGGTTTGACAAGAGTCTCACGGCATTGCGTCCTGTAGGCTCAACTTGGGAGCATCAGTATGTCTGGTCGAGCGTCTCTGAATCATGTTTACCGAACCGTTTGGAACCAGGCGCTGGGCGTGATGGTGGCGGTGGCGGAAATCACCTCCTCGGGTGGGCGCTCTGGTGGGCGCTGCGGTGTGCGCTCCCGTGGCGAATCACGCAGCGCGCACGCGAGGCAGACCATCGATAACGATGCACCGGCGCTGCGTGCGATGTCCCTTTCAATCCTTGTGGCGCTCGGCGCATTTGCGGCGCATGCGCAGACTTTGCCTGCAGGCGGCGTTGCGGTGCACGGGGGTGCCACGTTCAACCTCGGCGGTACGTCGATTAATTCCAGCCAACCCAATCGCCTGACCGTGACGACGACTAACGGCGCTAATAGCAACCACTCGGCCATCAACT
>JANNFW010000383.1:0-4185 GCA_031380235.1 Rhodoferax sp.
CTTACTTTTAGCGCCGCTCATTCGAATTTCAAAATACGCCCTGCTGTGGAGCTAATAGGATAGCCCGTCCAATAGGTTAATTTTTGGCTAAAAACAACGTCATCTGGGTCAGCCAGCCTTGATGCCGCGTTTCTTCAGCAGCCTAGGCAGCACCAGTATCAGAATCACCACCAGCAGCAGCCCCAGTGACACAGGCCGCTGCAAAAACACCATGGCACTGCCCTCGCCGATGGACATGGCGTTGCGCAATTGAGCCTCAGCCAATGGGCCCAAAATCATCCCCACCACCACCGGTGCCGTCGGGAAGTTAAAGCGGCGCATCACCAGGCCCAAGACACCAATGCCATAGAGCAAAAACAAATCAAACGCGCTTTGTCGCATGCCATACGCGCCAACCGTGGCAAAGATCAGGATGCCCGCATACAGCTGCGGCTTGGGCACCTTAAGCAGCTTGACCCACATGCCCACCAGCGGCAAATTCAACACCAGCAGCATCACGTTGCCAATGTAGAGCGATGCGATCAACGCCCAAACGAGTGACGCGGACGTGGTGAACAACTGCGGCCCCGGCTGGATGCCGTAGTTTTGAAACGCACCAAGCAAAATCGCCGTGGTATTGGAGGTGGGGATTCCCAGTGTCAGAAGCGGAATCAAGGCGGCCGTCACCGTGGCGTTGTTGGCCGCCTCGGGGCCTGCTACACCCTCAATCGCGCCCTTGGAGCCAAACTCTTTCAGGTTCTCACCCTTGGCCAGCTTCTTCTCGGTGGCGTAGCTCAAAAACGTCGGAATCTCTGTGCCGCCGGCCGGAATGCAGCCAAACGGCGCGCCAATTGCCGTGCCACGCAGCCACGCCGGGATAGAGCGGCGCCAGTCCGCCTTGCTCATCGTGACACGGCTCATCTTGTTCTCAGACTCGACCACCTTGCCCTCGAACAACACGGCGTGCAGTGCCTCAGCCACCGCAAACAGGCCAACCGCTACCAGCACGATTTCAACGCCATCGAGCAGCTCAGGCACGCCGCCCGTGTAGCGCGCTTGACCCGTGAGCTGATCAAGCCCGATCAAGCCCACCGCCAGGCCGACGAACAGCGCCGTGAGCCCGCGCACGGTGCTTTGGCCCAACACCGCGCTGACCGTGGTGAAAGCCAGCAGCATGAGCATGAAATACTCGGGCGGCCCCAGCTTGACGGCATATTCAGCCACGATGGGCGCAAATAATGTGACCAGCACGGTGGCAATCGTGCCCGCCACAAACGAGCCGATGGCCGAGGTGGCCAGGGCTTGCCCGGCGCGCCCACTTTTGGCCATTTTGTTGCCCTCCATGGCGGTGACCATGGAAGCGGTTTCCCCCGGCGTGTTGAGCAAAATCGAGGTGGTAGAGCCACCGTACATCGCGCCGTAGTAAATGCCAGCGAAAAAGATCATCGATGCCGTGGCATCGACCTTGGTGGTGATCGGCAGCAGCATCGCCACCGCCGTGGCAGGGCCAATCCCGGGCAGCACACCAATCGCCGTACCCAAAGCGCAGCCAACAAAGGCCCACAGCAGATTAACAGGCGTACCCGCCGTCATAAAGCCTTGGAGCAGGTTGTTCCAGATGTCCATCACAACCATCCTGTCTGTGTGAGGCCCGGCAGATTGATCGCCAGGAATTTGGTGAACATCCAATAGACCGGCGCTGCAATCAACAGGCCGGTGACTACGTCGTTCACCCAAGCGCGCACGGCGTTACCGGTCTGGCCTTGGGCATTGCGCATGCCGCGTGAGGCCAACACGAAGCACAGCGCGCAGCTGAAGATGAAACCAATCGTCGTGATCAGCGCTGCATTGGCAAGAAGCCCCGCTGACATCCATACAAAGCCGCCCCAGTACGGCTGTGCAGCAGGCGCGGCATCTCCCCCGGCGTCAGGATCATCCATGTCACGAAAGCCACCCGTGCGCGCCTCGTAAATCATGAAACCGCCGCACACCAGCAAAGCCACTGACACCAGCCAGGGTAAAAAGTTGGGCCCAACGCCCGCGTAGCCTGCGGTCGAAGGAATGCCAAGCGCGCCAACCGCCATGCCCAGCGCAATCAGGACAACACCTGCGCCGACGAGTGTTTGTAGAAATATTGCCGTGGGAGATTGCCGCGTCATGGGTCCGCCGGGGTCGTTCTACACCATACCGGACTTAACCATGGTCGCTCGCAATGAAGCAAAGTCGTCATCGACGAATTTCTCGAACTCGGCACCCGTCAGCAGTGCCGGTGTCCAGTTGTTTTTCTCCATCGCTTCAGTCCAGGCTTTGGATTTGGTGGCTTTCACGATCACGTCGATCAAGGCTTTGCGCTGATCCGGCGTGATGCCCGGCGCGCCATACACACCGCGCCAATTGCCAATCTCCACGTTGATGCCCTGCTCTTTCAGAGTCGGCACCGCTACGCCTTTGAGCCGATTCGCCGACGTAACACCCACCGCGCGCATCTTGCCGCTATTGATGTACTCGGCAAACTCGCTGTAGCCGCTGCCGCCAATGGTGACGTTGCCACCCAAAATCGCTGCTGTGGCCTCACCGCCGCCCCTGAAGGCCACGTAGTTGATCTTGGCCGGGTCTACGCCCACTTCACGCGCGATCATGGCCGCCGCAATGTGCTCGGTGGAGCCGCGAGAGCCGCCGCCCCACTTCACGCTGCCAGGGTCTTTCTTGAGCTGCTCCACCACGTCATTCATGGTCTTGAACGGTGACGCGGCGGGCAGTACAAACACGTTGTACTCGCTGGTCAAACGGGCCAGCGGCGTTGCGGCACTGAGTGACACCGGCGGCTTGCCTGTAATGATGCCGCCCAACATCACCGCACCCATCACCATCACCGCGTTGGCATCGCCCTTGCTGCCATTGACGAACTGCGCGAGGCCCAGCGCACCGGCAGCACCGCCTTTGTTCTCAAAATTGACCGAGTCCGCCACCTTGGCATCCTGCATGGCTTTGCCCAAGGCACGACCCGTGGTGTCCCAGCCGCCACCGGGGTTGGCGGGAATCATCATTTTGATATTGGCCGCCGCCCATGCGGACAACGGCAAACCGCCAGCAGCGGCCAGGGCAGCGATAGATCTCAAAAAAGTATCACGACGCATAAGAATCTCCAATCGAGTTTGACAAACACTTGATGATGCACCAGAGTGCAAGCCTACTGGCGACCTTCACGAACAAACTCACTAGGGAAAATACGGATGGAACGACTGCGAATCGACAAATGGCTCTGGGCCGCCCGTTTTTACAAGACCCGCAGCCTGGCCAGTGAAGAAATCGACAAAGGGCGAGTGCACGTCAATGGCGTTGCTGACAAACCCGCGCGAGAGCTCAAGGCAGGCGATACGGTGCAGTTGCGCATACAACAGAGGTCAGGCATCGCGACCCGTACCGTCACCGTGTTGGCAGTGAGCGACAAACGCGGTTCGGCACCGGTGGCGGCGTTGTTGTTTGCAGAGACTGCCGAATCGCTGGCATCGCGCGCTGCCGCCGCTGAAGCGCATCGCCTGTCGCCCGAGCCCGCCCTAAGTCTGACCCAGGGCCGCCCCACTAAACGCGACCGCAGAAGCTCCGAACAGGCGCGTGACTGGGGAAGTCGGTGGAGTGCGTCGATTGATCCAGACGCATGAATGTGAAGTTAAGCGCTGTTCCGCTGCGGGTATCCAAATAGCAAATTAGCTGCATCGTTCACGGCGCATCTTGCTTGAGCTTTTCGTATGCAGCGTTTGCGGCGGTACCCCGGCTGGTGTCTTCCAACCCGCGCTTGACATCGCGGTAAGCCTGCTGCATAGCTTCGCTGGGCACACCTCCCGTCGTACCGACCGACTCATCGCGCTCATGTGGCAGCTTGGGGGCGCTCGGCGTGGTGATGGTGGCGGGCAGTTTGGTGTTAACGGTTTTTTTCATGGTTTGTGGCGCATTTAGAGTGGCGAGCAATTCTCAGTGTCAAACGCACACTGCTCAGCGTCTATCGGTCAATCGGAAATGCGCCTGTGGGCACACTCCTACGCACCTGTGCCGGGTCTGAGCAGACCCCTGCCACGCGGACGGTTTCTGCGGCGTCTTTCTTCACTGGGCCGCGAGAAGTTCGCTACCGATTTTGTGGGGCTGATTCCTACGCACAACTACGTCATCGCCCGATATTCCTTCGCCGTGCAAAAACCTAAAGTTGCT
>JANNFW010000390.1:0-2016 GCA_031380235.1 Rhodoferax sp.
GGTCAGCAGGTGCTTTAAGTCACCCACGCCCGCCGCCAGCGTCTGCATTTCGCCCAAGCCTTTGTGGACTTGCTCCAGCCGGTCGGCCACCTGCTTGAAGCTCTCGCCCAAGCGCGCCTGCAAGGTGGTTTGCAGCTTTTCGTCCACTGTCGCGCGCATCTCGTCGAGCTTGGCGGCATTGGTGGTTTGAAGCTGGGCGAGCTGTTTCTCCAGCGTCTCGCGCACTTCGCTGATGCGTCGGGCGTTGGATTCGCTCAGTGACGACAACTGGTGGGTCAGCGTGTCTGAAAGCGTTTTTTGAAGCAGGCCAAGCTGCTGGCCGAAGGCATCGATTTGCGTGTTTTGCGTGCGCGTCGCCTCGGCACTTTGCGCGACGACGGTCTGCTGGAATGTGGCAAACGATTGCACTAGCTCTTGGCGACCACCGCGTGATGACTCGGTGATTTCGCGGCGCAGCTCACGCTCTACTTTGTCGTTGCTCGATTGCAGAAAACCCTGCAATGCCGCACGGGCTTGGTCGGAGGCGGTGTTGTCGGGCTTGCGAAGTGACAGCCAAATCAACACCAGCAGGTTGACCACGGCCAGCGCCACCAACAGCGCCATTACCAGCCACAGCGCAAGGTCGTTCACACAGGGGTTCTTTCAACCATTCAGGCAAACGCATTCTCATACGCGCGCCCGGCGAGCCGCGCTTTGGCCGCTTGGTACTCACGCTTGAGCCGTGCGACGTAGTCGGCAGTGGGCAGCACCTTGTCGATCACGCCAATGCCTTGGCCGCAGCCCCAGATGTCTTTCCAGGCTTTGGTTTTGTCGCCGCCAAAGTTCATCTTGCTCGGGTCGCTCACCGCCAAATTGTCTGGATCCATCCCTGCGTTGCGAATGCTCGGCGCGAGGTAGTTGCCATGCACACCGGTGAACAGGTTGCTGTAGACGATGTCGTCGGAGTTGCCATCCACAATCGCCTGCTTGTAGGCGTCCGTCGCGCGCGCTTCTTCGGTGGCGATGAAGGCCGAGCCGATGTAGCCAAAGTCGGCACCACACGCTTGTGCGGCAAGCACTGCGTCTCCGGTAGAAATGGCGCCAGAAAGTGCAATCGGGCCATCAAACCATTCGCGAATTTCTTGAACCAGGGCAAACGGGCTCTTCACGCCCGCGTGGCCGCCCGCACCCGCTGCCACGGCAATCAGGCCATCTGCGCCCTTTTCAATCGCCTTGCGTGCGTGCTTGTTGTTGATGATGTCGTGTAGCACCACACCCCCGTAGCTGTGCGCCGCGGCATTGATGTCCTCACGAGCCCCCAGGCTGGTGATGATGATGGGCACTTTGTACTTTACGCACATGGCCATGTCGTGTTCAAGGCGGTCATTGCTTTTGTGCACGATCTGGTTGATGGCGAAAGGCGCGGCGGGCTTGTCAGGATTCGCCTTGTTGTAGGCAGCCAGCGTTTCGGTGATCTCAATCAACCACTCTTCGAGCTGCTCAGCCGGGCGGGCGTTGAGCGCAGGCATGGAGCCCACTACACCCGCGATGCACTGGGCGATCACAAGTTTGGGGGTGCTGATGATGAAAAGGGGGGCACCGATGATGGGCAGGGGGAGACGGTCGAGTGGCGCAGGCAGTTTGGACATGAATGAAGGGGAAATAGGAAGACTATGAACGAAATGATGCTCTAGCTCTCAAATAATATGCGTGGAAAGCTATATTATTGATAGCCAATTAAGGATGCGTTTGTTTTGTATCAGCGTCAGAACGCCTCCAGCGCCATCGCCGTCACGCTGTCTGCGCCATCCACAATGCTGTCGCGAATGCCAGGCGCTTTGCTCAGCAGATGGTCGGCATAAAAACGGGCGGTGATGATTTTGGCTTGCATGAACGCGGCATCGGTGCCTGCTTTGAGTTCATCCTGCGCCACCAGCAGCGAGCGTGCGAGTTGCCAGCCAGCCATCACATTACCCGCGAGCATTAGGTAGGGCACGCTGCCTGCGAACACGGCGTTGGGAGATGCCTTTGTATTGC
>JANNFW010000402.1:0-5005 GCA_031380235.1 Rhodoferax sp.
TCGGCATCTTTGGCGGCCATCACCACTTCGGTCGCTTCTTCGCCAATTTTTTTCAAGAATGCATCCGGACCTTTTTGCAGCAGGCGGGCCACGTAGCTGGCATCTGCATCACCGCCGCGCGCGGGCAGCCGCGACTCGATCACATCGGCCAATTGAGCCAAGGCATCTTGCGCGGAAGTTTGAGGTGGTGCCGTTTGCATTGTTTGCTTCACGCTATTTGTAGATGAATTGCGGGTCTTTCAAGACCGGCGCTGTAATTTGCCACTGCCCATCTTTGAGTAGGCTAAAGAAGCAGCTGTGCCGCCCGGTGTGGCAAGCGATGGACGGATCGTGTCCGAGTTGAGTCACCTTGAGCAGCAGCACGTCGTTGTCGCAGTCCATGCGAATCTCATGCACCGTTTGCACATGACCTGATTCCTCGCCTTTGGGCCAGAGCTTGTTGCGCGAGCGGCTGAAATAAACCGCACGGCCGGACTGGGCGGTGGCCAAGAGCGCGTCGCGGTTCATCCAGGCAAACATCAGCACGTCGTTGCTGCCCGCTTCTTGGGCGATCACAGGGATCAAGCCCTTGTCGTCCCATTTAACCTCATCAATCCAGTTCATGGCTGAATTGTTACCGATTGGGGGCGCTGTGGCGGCGCAATCTTTGAAGCACCCGCAGCCCGCGGGAAACTCGATTGGATACAAATAATTACCATTAAGACTTCACAAATACCAAATAGTCATTAAAATACTATTCAGTAACTAAACAATCATGCAAGTTCGTTTGGTTACATGTCAAACAATTTCATTTCAACAGGAGCTTCATCATGCTACGTAGAAACGCCCTCAAAAACGCCATTCTCCTCACCGCCCTCAGTTCTGCTGCGCTGATTTCAGCCTGCGGCGGCTCGAGCGATCCGGCACACGTGCCGACTCCCGACATCGTCGCCCTCGCGCAGGCCACGCCTGACCTGAGCATTTTGGTGGAAGCCGTGGTTGCCGCAGGCCTGGTTGATACGTTGAAGGGCACCGGCCCATTCACGGTGTTCGCCCCGACCAACGCCGCGTTTGCCGCCGCGTTGACTGAGCTCGGCTTGACCAAAGCTCAGCTTCTCGCCGACAAGCCTTTGCTCACCGCCGTACTGACGTACCACGTCCTGCCCGCTAAGGTAGCCAGCAGCGCAATCCCTTTCGGTAAAGCCATCACCACGGTGCAAGGCTCGATTTTAAAGATCGACTCCGTCGCCGGCAGCGTGGTGATCACTGATGGGCGCAACCGCACGTCCAAGGTGGTGACACCCGATGTCGCAGCCAGCAATGGCGTGGTTCATATTGTCGACAAAGTGATTTTGCCTGCGAACAAAAACATCGTGCAAACCGCACAGGGCCTGCCGCAGTTCAGCATCTTGGTCGAAGCAGTGGTCGCCGCCAACCTGGCAACCACGCTGTCAGGCACGGGCCCGTTCACCGTATTTGCGCCGACAGACACCGCATTTGCCAACCTGCTGGCGGAGCTAGGCGTGACCAAAGCCGCGCTGTTGGCCGACACCGCGCTCTTGACCAAAGTGTTGACCTACCACGTCGTACCAGGCCGCGTGTTGAAGGCTGAAGTGCCGTTAAACACCGCTATCAAAACCGTGCAGGGCGACACGTTGACAGTCGGCTCCAACCTGGCCATCACGGACCAGCGCGGTCGCACGTCCAACATCACTGGCACCGACGTGCTGACCAGCAATGGCGTGATTCACGTGATCGACAAGGTGATCTTGCCCAAGCCTTAAAACTGGGCGTGAAACAGGGCCCCCAAAAGCTAAAGCCGCACTGGTATCCCACTGGCTACCATGCGCGCTTTAGCTTGACCTACGGTGAACTCACCGTAGTGAAAAATACTGGCGGCCAACACGGCATCAGCCCCGCCAATTTTGATGCCGTTGACCAAATCATCCAGCGTGCCCACACCGCCTGAGGCGATGACGGGCACGCTAACTGCATCGCTCACCGCGCGGGTCAGCTCCAAGTCGAAGCCGGACTTAGTGCCATCTCGATCCATGCTGGTCAGCAAAATTTCTCCCGCGCCGCGCTGAGTCATTTCAACAGCCCACTTCACGGCATCTAGCCCTGTGTTTTTACGGCCACCGTGGCTGTAGACATCCCAGCCCTCGCCGAAGGCGATCCCATTTTTATCGAGCCTCGCTGTATCTTCGGCAGATCGTTTTTTTGCATCAATCGCCACCACGATGCACTGCGCGCCGTACTTGGCGGATGCGTCCTCAATCACCTGCGGATTCGCAATAGCCGCTGAGTTGAAGCTGGTTTTGTCCGCCCCCGAATTCAGCAGCCGACGCACATCGTCCACCGTGCGCACACCCCCACCAACTGTGAGCGGTATGAAGACTTGGGACGCAACCGCCTCGATCATGTGCAGGATCAGCCCCCGGTTGTCTGACGTGGCGGTGATGTCCAGAAACGTCAGTTCATCCGCGCCTTGCTCGTTGTAGCGAGCAGCAATCTCCACCGGATCGCCCGCGTCGCGCAGTTCTACAAAATTAACGCCTTTGACGACACGGCCACCGGTCACGTCTAGGCAGGGGATGATGCGTTTAGCGAGCATTTTTTGACTTAATTCAAGAAATTGACAATTATACTAATTATGTCACAATACCGAAAATAATCACAGGAGCGCAATATGACTTCTCTTGCCATGGCTGACAATGGCCGGGTGCTGATACCCGCAGCGCTGCGTGAGCAACTCGGTTTCAAGCCCAACACGCGCATTTTTGTTGAAGTGAAAGATGGCAGCCTGATTCTGACATCGGCAACGCAGCACTATGCGCGGCTCAGGGCCTATTTTGAGCAGCACCTCACGCCCACGCCAGGCCGCGACACGGTGGATGAATTCATTGCCGAACGCAGACTTAGCGCCCAGGCTGAAGCCAAGGATTAGTCTTTCCCATGATTCATGTACTGGACTCGTCAGCACTGCTGGCCGTGAGCAAGGGTGAACGCGGTGCCGAGTTTGTTATCGATCTGATTGATTCAAAAGACTGCGTGATCAGCAGTGTGAACATGGCTGAAGTCGCCACTCGCCTGCTGGATTTAGGGCTGCCCGCGAGCGAGCTTGAGCGCGGCGTGGCGCAGTTTGGCATCGACGTGATCGACTTCAATCAAGAGCAGGCACTGGCTTGCGCTGCATTACGCACGGTCACCAAATCAGCCGGTCTGTCTCTAGGTGACCGCGCCTGCCTGGCATTGGCCAAGTTGATGCTAGGCTGCACCGTCACCGCAGATCGGGCATGGGAAGATGTGGCCGACGCAGTGGGCGTAAAGGTCTTGATGATTCGCTGAAGGACTCAGCCGTTCAATTCATCCGCCCGCGCTTGCGCGGCCGCAAAATCCAAGTCACCGCTGTAAATCGCCCGCCCGCAGATCACGCCTTCAACGCCCTCACTCTCCACGTCGCACAACGCTTCAATGTCGGCCATGTTCGACAGACCGCCCGACGCGATGACGGGGATGGTGAGGGCTTGCGCCAACTTCACGGTGGCTTCGATGTTGATGCCCGACAGCATTCCGTCTCGGCCGATGTCGGTGTAGATGATGGATTCAACGCCGTAGTCTTCGAACTTTTTGCCCAGGTCAATCACGTCGTGGCGGGTGAGCTTGCTCCAGCCATCGGTGGCGACTTTGCCCTCGCGCGCATCCAGCCCCACGATGATGTGGCCACCAAATGCGGTGCAAGCGTCTTGCAGAAAACCCGGATTTTTGACGGCTGCCGTGCCAATGATGACGTAGCGCAGGCCTGCATCCAAGTAGCGCTCAATCGTGTCCAAATCGCGAATACCACCGCCCAATTGCACATCGACTTCGCTGCCCACACTTTTAAGTATTTTGCGGATCGCCGCCTCGTTTTTGGGGTGCCCGGCAAACGCGCCGTTCAAATCGACCAGGTGCAGCCGACGCGCGCCTTTGTCAACCCAGGTTCGCGCCATCAGCGCCGGGTCTTCTCCAAAGGTGGTTGATTGAGCCATGTCGCCTTGTTTGAGGCGGACACACAGACCGTCTTTCAGGTCAATCGCAGGGATGAGTTGCATGAGGCGCGGTGAAGCGGAAAAGCAATGAAATCAAGGGTTCCAGGAGAGGAAATTCTTGTAGAGATTCAAACCTTGAGTGGCGCTTTTTTCCGGGTGAAATTGGGTTGCAAAAATATTATCGCGCGCAATTGCAGCCGAGAAGCGTTTGCCGTAGTCCGTCTGGCCCACGCTGTGGCGCGCATCAGACGGTTGGGCGTAAAAACTGTGGACGAAGTAGAAATAGCTGGCATCTGGCACGCCTGCCCAGATTGGGTGATCCTGCGCTTGAACGACTTGGTTCCAGCCCATCTGCGGTACCTTGAAGCGGCTGCCGTCGGCTTGAAGCTGGCCGCCCAGCTCAAATTTGAGAACTTCGCCGTGAATCAACCCCAAGCCCGGTGTGTGCACGCCCGGCGCCTCCTTTCGACCCTCGTGGCTACGATCGAGCAGCATTTGCATACCGACGCAAACGCCAAACATCGGCTTGGACGCCGCCGCCTCCAGCACAGATTCCTGTAGCCCAGATTCGCGCAGCTCGCGCATGCAGTCCGGCATGGCACCTTGGCCGGGCAATATGATGCGCTCGGCGCTGCGAACCTCGTCAGGCCGGGCGGTGAGAACCACTTCAAAGCCGCTGCCCTGTGCGGCACGACGCACCGCCTGGGCCATCGAAAACAGGTTACCCATGCCGTAATCAACCACGGCAACAGTTTTATTTGCTATCATTAATATAGCTATTTATGCAATATTTGCGAGGGCTAGATGCCAATTTATTTAAAAATTTGGCGTTTTACGGTAGCTAAATATCAAAAATTAACTCGCAGGTTAATTTTTACCTATAACGAGCCTTTGGTGGACGCAATCGTGCCCAAAGCGCGCGGATCCAGCTCCAACGCCATGCGCAGCGCGCGGGCAAAGGCTTTGAACACGGTTTCGCATTGGTGATGCGCGTT
>JANNFW010000444.1:0-1663 GCA_031380235.1 Rhodoferax sp.
CGATAGAACACCTCGCGTCGTTTCAAAAAGCTCTTTAAGCAACGCCAAGGCTGCCTTTTGCTTGACGGGCTCATCGCCTGAGTCGGCGTAAATCAGGATATTGGTGTCGAGAAAGCTGCGGGCGGCCATCGCGCTGCTAACGCTCGTTGGCTTCATCGCGGTTGAACTGCCAGCCGTTCAGCCGCCCACTCGATGCTAGGCAACGTGACTCAAACTGAGCCCATTGCTCGGTTCGCCTTGAACTTCCCGCTAGTTGCTCCAGGTAATCGCGCACAACTTGGTTCAAGCTCTTGCCCATTTTCTGGGCGGCATCGCGCGCACGCTGGGCGACTTGTTCATCAACAGACAGGGTGATGTTCATGGAATGGTGCCTTTCAGCCAACGGCGTAAATCACAAGTAATATGTGCGCACATTATACGTTTAAACTTGGCCTAGCTCGCCAGGGATTCTGAAGGACGAACTGAAGCCGGGATAATCATCTGCAAACGTCAATTCCAACATGAACCCCCTCCTCGCCCACCTGCAACCCTACCCCTTCGAGCGCCTGCGCCAGCTATTCGCAGGTATCACGCCCAACCCGGCCTATCGCCCGATCAGCTTAGGCATTGGCGAGCCCAAACACGCCACGCCGACGTTCATCATGGATGCGCTGGATGCAGCGGCGCGCGCCACGCCCAGTGGCCTGGCCGCCTATCCGGCCACTGCGGGCGACATCGCGCTGCGGGAATCGTTCGCGCGCTGGCTGCACCGTCGCTATGCGTTGACGCTGAACCCTGCGACCCAGATGCTGCCTGTCAATGGTTCGCGCGAGGCTCTGTTTGCGCTGGCGCAGACCGTGATTGATCCAAAACGGGATCCCAAAAATCAACCGTGGGTGATTTCGCCTAATCCGTTCTATCAAATCTACGAAGGTGCCGCGATTTTGTCCGGAGCCAAGCCTTGGTTAGTTCCCGCCGTGCCCTCCAAAAACTTCGCACCAGATTGGGACAGCGTGCCCGAAGCGGTGTGGGCCAACACGCAACTGGTTTTCGTCTGCTCGCCTGGCAACCCTACGGGTGCGGTGATGGGGCTGGACGAGTGGAAGAAGCTGTTTGCCTTGAGCGACCGCCACGGCTTCGTGATTGCGTCCGACGAGTGCTACAGCGAGATTTACTTTCGCGACGATGACAAAGGGGGGCCACCGCTGGGGGGGCTGGAAGCGGCGGCCAAACTGGGCCGTGCTGACTTTAAAAACCTGATCGCGCTGACCAGTCTGTCCAAGCGCAGCAATGTGCCAGGCCTGCGCAGCGGCTTTGTGGCGGGCGATGCGGCGATCATCAAGCAGTTTTTACTCTACCGCACGTACCACGGCAGCGCCATGAGCCCGATAGTGCAATCGGCCAGCATCGCCGCCTGGAACGATGAAGCGCACGTGGTGGCCAACCGCACGATGTACCGCCAAAAGTTTGCCGAGGTCACGCCCGTGCTGGCCAGCGTTTTGGATGTCAAACTGCCCGATGCCGCCTTTTATTTGTGGGCCAAAGTGGCTGATGGCGACGATGTAGCCTTCGCGCGGGACTTATTCGCTCTTTACAATGTGACGGTGTTGCCCGGCAGTTATCTGGCGCGCGAAGTGGATGGCCAAAACCCAGGCGCTGGCCGAATCCGCATGGCACTGGTGGC
>JANNFW010000445.1:0-1697 GCA_031380235.1 Rhodoferax sp.
TCCAGCACCCAGTTCAATAGCACGCCGTAGCGGTGGATGGTGGCATCAAAGAAACGACCTGTTGCCCGATACAGTTTGCTATTGAACTGGGTGCTGGATCGGCGCTTCGCCACCTGGCTGGTCTTTGGCGTGACGGTTTGCCTGACTGCCTGGCTCTACTTTGTTGTGCCCAAAGGCTTCTTCCCATTGCAAGACACGGGCGTGATTCAGGGCATCACCGAGGCCTCGCAAGCCACTTCGTTCGGTGCCATGGGTGAACGTCAGCAGTTGATGGCTGATCAGATCTTGAAAGACCCCGCAGTCGCCAGCCTGTCCAGCTTCATTGGCGTGGACGGGGCCAACGCCACCCTGAACGCCGGGCGTCTTTTGATCAATCTGAAACCCAAATCCGAGCGCACAGCCGATTCAAAAAACATCGCCAATGTGATTCGCCGCATCACCGAGGCCACGCGTTCCGTGCCCGGCATCGAGCTTTTTTTGCAGCCTGTGCAGGACTTGACGATTGAAGACCGCGTGTCCAAAACGCAGTACCAGTTTTTGCTGTCATCGCCCAACATTGACGAACTTAACGCCGTCACCGTCAAGTTATTGGAGCGCCTGCGTAACTTGCCACAACTGGCCGATGTCACCAGCGATTTGCAGGAGAAGGGCCTTCAAGCCTATGTGGAGATCGACCGCGCCGCCGCAGGCCGCCTGGGCGTGACCGTTGCCGGTATTGACAACGCGCTGTACAACGCCTTTGGCCAGCGCCTGATCTCCACCATCTTCACCCAGTCCAACCAGTACCGCGTGGTGCTGGAGGTGGCGCCCGAGTACAAAACGGGCGTGCAGGCGCTCACCAATCTGTATGTGCCCTCCAGCACCGGCAAGCAAATCCCCTTGAGCAGCGTGGCACGCGTGGTGGAGAAGCCCGCCGCGCTGTCGATCAACCACGTGGGTCAGTTCCCGTCGGCGACGGTCTCTTTCAATGCCTCTCCTGGCGTATCGCTGGGCGAGGCGGTGGAGGCCATCAAGGCCGAGCAGGCAGCGCTGCAAATGCCGGTCAGCATGGAGACCAGCTTTCAAGGCGCGGCGCTGGCGTTTCAGGCCTCGCTGACCAACACCTTGCTGCTGATTCTGGCCGCCATCGTCACGATGTACATCGTGCTGGGCGTGCTGTATGAGAGCTACATCCATCCGATCACGATTCTGTCCACCCTGCCCTCGGCTGCCTTGGGTGCGTTGCTTGCACTTTTGGCGTTAAAACTGGAGCTGGATGTGATCGCCATCATCGGCATCGTGCTGTTGATTGGCATCGTCAAGAAGAATGCAATTTTGATGATCGACTTTGCCTTGGATGCCGAGCGCGAGCAGGGCTTAGCGCCACGCGAGGCGATTTTTCAGGCCTGCCTGCTGCGTTTTCGTCCGATCTTGATGACTACGCTGGCGGCGCTGCTGGGTGCATTGCCCTTGATGCTGGGCGGTGGTGTAGGCAGTGAGCTGCGCCACCCGCTGGGCGTGGTGCTGGTCGGCGGGCTGATCGTGAGCCAGCTGTTGACACTGTTCACTACGCCCGTCATCTATTTGGGATTTGCGTCGTTGGCAGAGCGTTGGAAGAGCGGGAAGAGCGCAGATTCGGCGGCATCAACTGAACACGCACGGTCATGAGCTTCTCCAGCGTTTTCATTCACCGCCCGGTAGCCACAGCATTGCTGACG
>JANNFW010000468.1:0-3954 GCA_031380235.1 Rhodoferax sp.
ATGAGCGTGCAGATTGCCGAGGTGGAACAGCGTGCGATCGCGGCGGCGATGCAGGCGACGCAAGGCAACAAATTAGCCACCTCGCGGATGCTGGGTATCTCCCGCGCAACCTTGTATGAGCGTCTGGAAAACCCTGATTGATAATCAGGCAACTGTCTGTATTTCAGGCAACTTGGCTGTCTTTAATGTAGCCAATAGAATGCGATGACATTGATAAGTTCAATCGATTCATAGACTTAACTGTTGGCACGATCTGTGCAATATTCAGTCAGTGCTTCAACTATCCCTCAGGAGACTTTCTATGCGTCGTCGTTCTCTCACCGCCTTGGCCCCAGCCGCCTTTGCCGCTTTGGCATTAGTGCCGATGGCGTCATTCGCCCAAGTTAAAGAAATCCGCATTGCCCACATCCACAGCAAAACCGGCCCGCTGGAGGCCTACGGCAAGCAAACTGCCACCGGTTTTTTGATGGGTCTGGACTACGCCACCGAAGGCACGATGATGGTCGCGGGTAAAAAGCTGGTGGTGATTGAAAAGGACGATCAGGGCAAGCCAGATTTGGGCAAGTCGCTCTTGGCGACGGCCTATGCGGACGACAAGGCCGATTTGGCAGTCGGGCCAACTTCTTCCGGCGTGGCGCTCGCAATGCTGCCGGTGGCGGAAGAGTACAAAAAGATTTTGCTGGTCGAGCCTGCCGTAGCCGACTCGATCACCGGCGAGAAGTGGAACAAATACATCTTTCGCACGGGCCGCAACAGCTCGCAGGACGCAATCTCCAACGCTGTGGCGCAAGATAAGGTGGGCACATCGATTGCCACGCTCGGCCAAGACTACGCGTTTGGCCGGGATGGCGTGAAGGCGTTCAAGGAGTCGATCAAGAACGCAAAAATTGTTCATGAAGAATACCTGCCCACCACCACCACCGACTTCACTGCCGGTGCGCAGCGCCTGATCGACAAGCTCAAAGACCAGCCGGGCCGCAAAGTGATCTGGATCATCTGGGCCGGTGGCGGCGGCAACCCGTTCAAGATTGCTGATTTGGACTTGAAGCGCTATGGCATTGAAATCGCCACCGGCGGCAACATCCTGCCCGCGATGGCCGCGTACAAAAACTTCCCTGGCATGGAAGGCTCGACCTACTACTACTTTGGCATCCCCAAAAACCCGGTGAATGAGGCTTTGGTGTCACGCCACTACAGCCAGTTCAAAACGCCGCCTGACTTCTTCACGGCGGGTGGTTTCGCATCCGCCATGGCCGTGGTGACCGCCTTGAAAAAGAGCAACGGTGATGCAACGGCCAACACGCTGATCAAGACTATGGAAGGCATGAGCTTTGACACGCCCAAAGGCAAGATGACTTTCCGCAAAGAAGACCACCAGGCGATGCAAAGCATGTACCACTTCAAGATCAAGGTTGACCCAGCCTTCGCCTGGGGCGTGCCTGAGCTGGTGCGCGAGATCAAGGCGGAGGAGATGAATATTCCGATTAGAAATAAAAGGTAATTTCAGGCCTGACTGGGGCGGCGCGCAAGGCTCCGCAAAAAACAACGTTAGATGAGAACTCCCACCAGAGCTTGTGCGACTGGCGGGAGCCGGATTTTGTTTTGTCGAAAAACTACTCCAGGAGACATTCATCATGGTTTTCAAATCGATTCGTCAAGTCCTCCAAGCGCTGGCGTTGTTGAGCATGGTCGCCAGCGGCATCAGCAACGCCGCTGTCAACCTGCCGCAGCTCAATATTGATACCACGCAAACGACAGTTTCGGGGCTGTCCGCAGGAGGCTACATGGCAGTGCAGTTGCATGTGGCGTTTTCGGCCACGTTCAAAAAGGGTGCGGGTGTGGTGGCAGGTGGGCCGTTCTATTGTGCGCAGGGGTCGGTGGTCACCGCCACGGGGGCTTGCATGGCGAGCCCGGCGGGTATCTCGGTGAGCAGCCTGGTTACCAACACCAACAACTGGGCCAGCCAAGGTTTGATTGACCCGGTTGCCAATCTACAAAACTCAAAGCTGTACCTTTTCTCCGGCACGCTCGACAGCGCCGTCAAAACCGGCGTGATGGACGCGCTGAAGACTTACTACAACAGCTTCGTGCCGAGCGCCAATGTCGTCTACAAAAAAGACATTGCTGCAGAGCACGCGATGATCACTGACGACTATGGCAGTGCCTGTTCGACCAAGGCGGCACCCTACATCAACGATTGCAATTTCGATTTGGCCGGCGCGATCTTGGCTCAGCTTTACGGCGGGCTGAATCCGCTTAACCCGCGTAATGCCAACGCCTTGCCCGCCGCCAACTTTGTGCAGTTCAACCAGGGTCAGTTCATCACTGGTCACGGCATGGCCGCTAGCGGCTGGGCCTACGTGCCCGATGCCTGCTCCACGGGCACGCAATGCCGTCTGCACGTGGTGCTGCATGGCTGCAAGCAAAACGAGACGGACGTACAGCAGCAATACGTTAAAAACACGGGGTACAACCGCTGGGGCGACACCAACAACATCGTCATGCTGTACCCGCAAACCAGCACCGCAGCCACCAACAGTTGCTGGGACTGGTGGGGCTATGACAGCGCTAATTACGCCAAGAAATCTGGCCCACAAATGGTCGCGATCAAGGCCATGGTGGATCAAATCTCATCGGGTGTAACGCCACCCCCATCGACCTTGCCCGCACCCACGGGCGTCGCAACCTCGGGTGCGACATCCAGCAGCATGGTGATTGGCTGGAGTGCCGTCAGTGGTGCCGCCAGCTACAACGTCTATCGCAATGGCAACAAGGTCAATGCACTGCCCGTCACATCGTTAACCTACACAGACACGGGTTTGACCGCTGCCACGCAATACAGTTGGACGGTGAAGGCGGCAGATGCCAACGCGGTGGAAAGCCCGGCATCCGCCGCCGCATCCGGAACCACCACGGGCACACCGCCCCCTGCGGCGACGTGCACTACATCATCCAACTACGCCCACACCACCGCAGGCCGGGCCTACGCTTACTTTGGAATTACCTACGCCAATGGGTCAAACCAGAGCATGGGCTTGTGGAACATCTTCACCACGACAACGTTGAAGAAAACAGGCACCAATTACTACGTAATTGGCACGTGCCCATGAGTGTGTTGGCCACCCGTGATTTGACGGTGCGCTTTGGCGGCCATGTAGCGGTGAACGCGGTTACCTGCTCGTTTGAGCCAGGCACGCTCACCGCTATCGTCGGCCCCAATGGCGCGGGCAAGACGACCTACTTCAATTTGATCTCGGGGCAAGTTCCACCGACCAGCGGCAGCGTTTCGCTGGGGGGTGTTGATTTGACCGGCATGCCGGTGTCAAAACGCACGCTGGCTGGGCTCGGCAGGGCGTTTCAACTAACGAACCTTTTCCCCAACTTAAGCGTGCTGGAGAACGTACGCCTGGCGGTGCAGGCCACGCGGGCAGGCGCGCATCGACGTGGTTTGAATCTTTGGAGCATCTGGAGTGACCACCAAGCATTGACCGACCAAGCACTCGAAATTTTGCGTACTGTCGCGTTGCAGCACAAGACGCAAGCCACTGTGGCCAGCCTGCCGCATGGTGATCAGCGAAAACTTGAGGTCGCCTTGCTGATTGCGCTGGAGTCCAAGGTCTTCATGTTTGATGAGCCCACGGCGGGCATGAATTCTGCTGAGGCTCCGGTTATTTTGAACCTGATCCGCGATCTGAAAAAAGACAAGACTAAAACCATCTTGCTGGTCGAACACAAGATGGACGTGGTGCGCGATTTGGCCGACCGCATCATCGTGCTGCACAACGGTGCGCTGGTGGCCGATGGCGAGCCTGCGGAGGTGATTGCGTCGCCCATCGTTCAAGAAGCGTACCTGGGGGTAGCTCCTGGGGTGCCTACATGACGACCAACCTGTTGACTCTGAACGGCGTGCACACCCACATCGGCGTATACCACATCCTGCACGGCGTGGACTTG
>JANNFW010000474.1:0-1525 GCA_031380235.1 Rhodoferax sp.
TGCCGCGCGTCGGCAATCACGGTTGGCTCGTAAAAGAAGCCCGCGCCCGCGCTTGCCTTGCCGCCAGTGGTGATCTTCATGTGCCCCGCCATTTGCGCGCGCTCAACAAAGCTGGCAACCCGGTTGCGCTGGCGGTCTGAAATCAGCGGGCCAAGCTCCACGCCATCTTCATCCTGCGTGCCCATCTTCAGGGTTGACACGGCACTGGTAAGTTCGCTCACGAGCTTGTCATAAATCTTCGCGCCCGCGTAGACGCGGCAGGCGGCCGTGCAGTCTTGGCCCGCGTTGTAGTAGCCAAAGGTGCGCACACCGGCCACCAACTCGTCCAGATTAGCATCGTCAAAAACGATCACGGGGGCCTTGCCGCCCAGCTCCAGGTGCGTGCGTTTCAGGGTGCCTGCCGCAGCTTGCAGAATTTTTCGCCCGGTCGCCACATCACCCGTGACGGACACCATGCGTACCAGCGGATGCTCCACCAGCGGCTGCCCCACGCTGGCCCCGCGCCCGCATACGACGTTCAGCACGCCACTGGGCAAAATAGCGGCTGCGAGCTGCGCAAACAGCAAGGCGGTGAGCGGCGTTTGCTCGCTGGGTTTGAGCACAACGGTGTTGCCCGCTGCCAAGGCGGGCGCGGTTTTCCACGCGGCCATCAAGAGCGGGTAGTTCCATGGTGCGATGGAGGCAATCACGCCCACCGGGTCGCGCCGGATCATGCTGGTGTGGCCGCTCAGGTACTCGCCAGCGATGGGCCCGCTCATGCAGCGCGCGGCCCCTGCAAAGTAGCGAAAGCAGTCGGCGATGGCGGGTATCTCATCGCCCAGCGCCCGCGCATACGGCTTGCCGCAGTTCAGCGATTCGAGCCGCGCAAATTGCTCGGCGTTGGCTTCGATCACATCGGCAAGTTTCAACAGCAGATTGCTGCGTTCGGCGGGTGTGGTTTGCGACCAGCCATCGAAAGCGCGATTGGCGGCATTGACGGCTAGATTAAGCTGCTCGGTTGATGCTTCAGGCACAGTGCACAGCACCTCGCCGGTCGAGGGGTTCAAAATCGCTTCGCCCGGGCCATCACCGGTGACGAGGGCGTTGCCAATTAGCATTTGGGTGGGGAACTGAATGTGGGGCCAGATCGGGGGGGTGGCGGATTTGCCCATGAAAGTCTCCTAGAGTGGATTTGAAGCGAAATTCGGGGTTGGAAGTCGAGTACCTGACTAGCGACTTTGGCTGTCCTCATCAGCACGTGTCAACCAATAGGCGGCAACGATGGGAATGAAGGTCAACGCAATCATCACCACCGCCACCACATTGGTGACGGGTCGCTGGCGCGGGCGGATCAGCTCTTGCAGCATCCAGATCGGCAGCGTGGTTTGCTGTCCGGCGGTGAAGGTGGTGACGATCACTTCATCAAAACTGAGCGCGAAAGCCAGCAAGCCGCCAGCCAAGAGTGCTGAGCCCAACTGCGGCAAGATGACATGACGAAAGGTCTGAAATGCGTTGGCACCCAAGTCCATCGACGCTTCAATCAGGC
>JANNFW010000503.1:0-2740 GCA_031380235.1 Rhodoferax sp.
GAGGAAGTGGGCTTGGGTATCAGTGCATTCAAAGCGGGGCAGCGCGTCGCGGTGTCGCCCTCGCGCCCGTGTGGCGCCTGCCGCTTTTGCCAGTTGGGCCAACAAAACCATTGTCTGTCGATGCGCTTTTATGGCAGCGCCATGCCTTTTCCGCACATTCAAGGGGCGTTTCGCGACAGCCTGGTGATTGAGCAGCACCAGGCGCATGCCGTGGCAGACCATTTGAGTTTGTCAGAGGCGGCGCTGGCCGAGCCGTTGTCTGTCGGGCTGCATGCGATTCAGCGCGCGGGCGGCGTGTTTGGCAAGCAGGTGTTGGTGACCGGCTGCGGCCCCATCGGCTCGCTGCTGATTGGTGGATTGCGCCGCGCTGGCGCTGCTCGCATTGTCGCCGCTGACGTGGCTGAGTTTCCGCTGGATTGCGCGCGCAAGATGGGTGCAGACGAAGCCATCAACCTTGCCACGAATCCGCGCGGCTTGGACAAGTACATGGCCGACAAGGGCCAGTTTGAGGCGGTGTTTGAGGCCAGCGGCAACGAGCGCGCGCTGAAGACCGCCATGGACGTGATCGCCCCGCGTGGCGTGCTGGTGGCGGTGGGCCTGGGCGGTGACATCAGCTTGCCGATGAACCAACTGGTCGCCAAGGAAATCGACCTGCGCGGCACCTTCCGCTTTCACGCGGAGTTTGCCAACGCCGTGCAGTACTTGAACCAGGGGCTGATTGATGGCAAGCCCGTCATCACGCGCATCATGCCGTTTGAGTCTGCGGTTGAAGCGTTCAAGCTGGCGGGTGACAAGAGCAAGTCGTCCAAAGTACTGATTGCGTTTGATCCGGCGTTACTTGCTTGATTTAATTGGCCTGGATTGCCCATGACGACATTTACCCAAGTCATTCTCTTCACCGACACCGATGGCCGCGCGAAGTTTCGCGATGAGGTGGTTGATCTGCCCGAGGGCAATCCGCAGTCGCAGTTGTCCGCCCTGTACCCCTCAGGCGGCTACCAGTTGCGCCACAGCCCGGTGGGTTTTCGCAGCCAGTTTCATTGCACCACGACACCGCAGTGGGTGTTCATACTGAGTGGCAATATGGAGATTGGTCTGCAGGGCGGCGCATCGCGCATTTTCAAACCGGGCGAGCACTTTTACTCGGCTGACGTGTTGCCCACAGGCGCTGTGTTTGACGCGACAGTCCACGGCCATTGGAGCCGCCAAGTCGGGCCACAGCCGCTGCAATCGCTGTTTGTCCGGTCAGATGAGGCGCGCTAATTTTGCTATATTAAGTATAGCTTATTACGCTTATAATACGAGAGCTAGAGGCCTATTTTAATCATAATTTGTGAAAATAGGCGGTTTTGAGGCTAACTATACCTAATATGGGTATTTTGAGCTGCTCTTATCATTTCAAAATCTCACCGGGGCAAATCAGTGACGAACTTAACGCCCGAACGAGCCACGTGGGCCACCGGGGCCGCGTGAGCCGCCACCGGGTTGTCCGCCGCCACCGCCACCATAACCACCCCCGCCGCCGCTGCGATTACCGCCTCGGCTACCACCGCCACCACCGCCTCCTCCGTAGCCGCCACCGCCGCCGCCACGGCGTGCGCCACCGCGTTCAGCCATCATGTCCACGCTGGTGCGCATCGGGTCAGGCTGACCTCCTTGAGCGGGCGGTCGTGGCGCTTGGCCGCGCTGGCCGCCCATGCCGCCGCCGCCGCCACCATAACCTCCACCTCCGCCACCCGAGCGATTGCGCTCTTGCGGGGGGCGTGCGCTGAAGTTGCGTGGTGCGTGGTTGGTGGGTTGTGCGTCGTCACGCGACTCGAAGTTGGCATCATCGCGGGGTGCGAAATTAGCATCACCCCGAGGTGCAAAATTAGCATCGTTACGAGGTGCGAAGCTTGCATCGGTTCGGCCACCTGTTCGGCCCTCGTTGCGGCCATCGCCTCGTCCATTCCCTCGTGAATTACCGCGTGCTGGGCCATTGGAGGGGCCTGGGCCTGAGCGACCGCCGCCGCCGGCTGGGCGTCCGCCACGGCCACCGCCTCCGCCGCCTCCACCACCGTTCGCGCCCTTGCTCTCGCGCACCCGCGTCAGCATCTCGGTGCGTGCTGCGCGGCCCGCCGCCATCATCACATCGCGACTTGGCGGCTTGCCCGCGCCGCCCCAAATGGTCTGACGACCCATGGCGATCGGCTCGGCGTGCTCGCCGGGCTCAGGGCCGAATCCGTCAACCACTTTGACCTCAATGTTCTGCTTGGTGTAGCGCTCAATGTCTTGCATGAAGCCTTCTTCGTCCATGCAAACCAGGTTGACGGCAGCGCCATCGGCACCGGCTCGGCCAGTGCGGCCAATGCGGTGCACGTAGTCTTCGCTCACGTTGGGGATTTCATAGTTCACGACGTGGGGTAGATCGTCAATGTCAATGCCGCGCGCTGCGATGTCGGTCGCGACCAGGGCGCGGATGTCGCCGCTTTTGAAGCCTGCCAATGCTTGTGTGCGGGCGGTTTGGCTCTTGTTGCCGTGCAGTGCCATGGCGTGAATGCCGTTTTTAGTCAAAAACTCGGCCACGTTGTTGGCACCGAACTTGGTGCGGGTGAACACCAGCACCTGGCTCCAGTTTTGCTCTTGAATGATGTGAGCCAGCAGGGCCTTTTTCTTGCCGCGTCCCACCGGGTGAATCACCTGGGTAATGCGTTGCACCGTGGTGTTGCGCGGGGTGACCTGCACGCTTTGCGGGTTCTTG
>JANNFW010000522.1:0-9786 GCA_031380235.1 Rhodoferax sp.
AAGAATCTAATACGCAGTGGACTCATTGCCGCGGGTGCCATGAACATTGGGGGTGTTCTGCTGTTTTCCCGGGGGTTCTCCAATGTCGCGATCAACAGCGCTGATCCGGTCGTGATGTCGAACTTTGGGCTTTTAATGATCGTGGTATGGGGCTTGGCTTACCTGGGCGCGGCTACCATTTCCTCCAGCATCAAATGGCTGGCTGGCGCGTTTGCGATCGAGAAGCTCGTTTACGGAGTGGTCTGGTTGAGATGGCTCTCAGAGAACAGCCTCGCCACTCTTTATTCCAAGGATCTCTTTGCTGGCGTTTTTTTCAGCATCTACGGTGCAAATGATCTGCTGTTTATGTTGTTCTTCGTGTGGGTATTTTTTCAGCGGCCTAACGCAAACGCTTTGCAAACACGATGAGAACAACTCTGCTATTATTTATATAGCTTATTATGCAATATATACGAGAGCTAAGGCCGTATTTGATTCATAAAATCAGGAAAAACACGCCAAAATGTTCAAAAATAAACCTCCAGGTTAATTTTTGAGCGTTTTGTCACCGGTTGATAGATTCAGCTTCACAGTGCTGGTGTTTGCTCGCAAAATGCAGGCTTGTCGCGGAACTCGTCGCGCAAACTAGCCATGCCTCACCTCACCGCTTCGACCTCACCCACCGAACCCTTCCAATGCTCTACAAATTCAAATCCAAAGCGGCAGGCGATGTCATCATGCTGCAAGCCAATGGCAAACGCGTGCTGGATATCATCGGCAAAGCCAATGGCCGCGACTATGAGGCCAGTGGCATTTTGCAGCCCGCGCAGATGCAAGAAGCCATCAACGCGCTGAACGAAGCAATCGAAGAAGAAGAGGCTGCGCAAAAAGCGGCAGTTGCACAGGCCGTGGCTGAAGACAAAAAAGCGCCGCCGATGGAGGCTGTTTTACTGCGCCAGCGCGCACATCCGCTGATTGAAATGCTCAAGCGCTGCGAGAAGGCCGGCGCGGAGATCGTTTGGGGCGTTTGAAGGCTGACCGACGACGTCATCAAACCAATCAGTCCACCTTCGCACCGGAGGCCTTGACCACCGGCCCCCACTTCTTAATTTCCGCGTCGATGAAAGCCGTGAATTCCTGAGTCGAATTACCGCCCAGAATGGCCCCTTGCGCGACCAACCGCTCCTTCACGGCTGGGCTGGCCAAAGCCTTGGCGACCTCTTGCTGAATGCGGCTGATCACCTCGGGCGGCGTGCCTGCGGGGGCCGCCAGGCCAAACCAGCTACTCGCCTCATACCCCTTGAGTTTGCCCGCCTCTTCAATCGTCGGCAGGTCAGGCACGGCACTGGAGCGTTGCGCACTGGTGACGGCAAAGGCCTTGAGCTTGCCGCTCTTGATCTGCGGCAAAGCGGTGGGCAAGTTGTCAAACATCACATCGACATTGCCCGAGATCATGCCGAGCAAGGCCGGACCGGAGCCGGTGTAGGGGATGTGCGTCATGAACACACCCGCCATCGCCTTGAACAATTCGCCCGAGAGATGAATCGACGTGCCATTGCCGCTGGAGGCCATGTTCAACTTGCCAGGGTTGGCACGCGCATACTTGATGAAGTCAGGCACGCTGTTGATGTTGAGCTTTTTGGCAAGCTCGGCATTCATGATCATCACGTTGGGCACACCTGCGACCAAAGTGATGGGCGCGAAGTCTTTTTGGGGATCGTAAGGCAGCTTGGCGTAGAGTGATTTGTTAATGCCGTGCGTGCCCACGGTGGCCATCAAAATGGTGTAGCCATCAGGTGGCGATTTGGCCACTGCATCGGCCCCTACATTGCCGCCTGCGCCTGCACGGTTCTCCACAATGAAGGGCTGGGGGAACGCTTTGGAGAGCTCGGTCGCCATCGCGCGCGCGAGCAGATCAGTAGTCCCTCCGGGGGCGAATGGCACGACGATTTTGACGGGTTTGGCAGGCCAGGCAGATTGGGCCAGTGCACTTGCGCCGCCAGCAATTGCTATAACAGTAAAAGCTGCTTGTGCAATACCGACGAGGGCTAGACGGCGATTTCGTTTAAAAATTGACATGAAAACAGCTCCAAAGAGTTGGGTAACGGAACCTATTGACTTACCGTGCTCAATGATAGTCCTCAGGGGGTATGGGCACGGACGCGTTATTGGTCAGCCCTGGCCGCGTCGCTGATCAAGCCTACAGCCAGGTATACAACGGCGTTGCGCGGGAATACCCTAGCATCCCAGATGGTAACAATCGTTACTATTGCGACATGAAATCCATTTACTCTCTTCAGGCGCAAGGCCGCATTCACGTGTTTGACATGACTGCGACACCGTGGCAGCCGACCGCGACCAACGGCCTTTGGCTCAAGCCAGTTCGCACCGACGATAGCCGCGGGCACTTTCTGGGCCTGGTCCGTTTTGACGCATTTGCCCGCAGCGGCCTGCACCAGCACCGCGGCGTTGCCACCAGCCTGGTTATCCAAGGCGGCTTGACGGATTACCACGGCCCCATTCACCTGCATGAGGCGGGCATCAACATTCTGGGGTCAACCCACGATGCGATCGCTTATGAAGACACGGTGCTGGTGTCGCGCCTTGAGGCGGCCGTCATCTATCCGCCCGCAAGCAGCATCAGCGGCGTGCATGCAGGCTCACGTCACGAAGATTTTTGCAACTCCGATCCGTCGATTGCACCGGAGATCAATGTGCCGGTAGACCAGCAGCCGACGCACGCGACAGGCATTGCAGGTATCACACGCCAAGGCATTTTTGACTACAGCGGTACCGGCTCCGATCACCGCATGGTTCAACTGAAATTGCTGCCCGGCGCGACCGTGAATTTTCAGGTCACGCATTTGACCGAATTCTGGGTGCGTGGCGGCAACCTTCTGGTCAACCAGCAAAGCGCACAAGCCAATGCGTTTGTGGTGTGTGAAGCGGGCGCCCAGGTGAACTTGGCGGCTCCATTCGGCGCGTTGCTTATCGGATGGGCCGAGGGACGCGAACGATTCGCAGATGGCCACGCTGCCGCTGGCACCGCCGCCACTGCAGGTGCTTCGCCCGACTTATTTGGGTTCGGACGACTTGAGTGCTAGCACCAGTTTGTCAAGGGTGTTGCCCATCGCTTTGAGTTCTAACGCGGACACCCCGCTGAAGAGTTCGGCTTCGCGCTGAATGGCGTGGCTGCCAATACGGGCGAACAGCTTGCGCCCTGCTGGCGACAGATACACTTGGCTGCGCCGCTGATCGCTAGAATCGCTTTTAAGCACCACGCGATCCAGACGACCAAGGCCAGACAGCGCTCGGCTGACGGACATCTTGTCAAGCCCGGTGGCCTCGGCAACATCGGTGGCGGCGCTACCCGGGTGCGACGCAAGTACCACCATCACACGCCACTCATTAAGCGTGAGCTGATTCGCTTTGCCCATACCTGCCTGGAATGGCCGCGCAGTGAGGTTGACCACGCGCACCAGCTTGAAGAAGAGCGACGAATCCAGCGGCAATATAGGGTCTGGCGACGACAAAGTTTCAACGGCGGATTGCAGCGAAGGTTTTGGCATCAGCCGATGGTATCAAGCACGGGCATCAGGCTTTACGCGATTTCTCAATGACAGCCTCAACCTTGGCCAGCAGGGCGGCGTCGGTCTGCACCTTCCAGCGCGCGTAGGTACGGCGCGTAGCAATTTGCCACCCCTGCATTTCTTCAGCGGTGGGCACATGCACCTGCACGCCCAATGCTCTCACGCGTTCGACATCTTGGGCAAACAGCGTGCGTACCAGCACTACCTGCTGCTTCGCCGCATCGATACCCGCCTCGCGCACGATTTTCTGGTCGGCGGGCGTCCAGCTTTGCCACACGGGCGCAGCAATCGCGAACAGCAAAATGTCGTTGGAGTAGTTCCACTTGGTAACGAATTTTTGGCCCAGCGTATGCACCTTAGCAGCTAGAAAAACCTCCAGCGGGTTCTCCTGAGCATCAACAGCCCCTGAGGCCAGCGCAGGCTGTGCATCCGCCCAACCCATGAAGGTCGGGTTGGCCCCCATGCCACTCATGATCTCGCCATACATGGGGCTGCCGACCACGCGGATTTTGATGCCCTTCAAGTCATCAGGCTTGGTGATGGGGCGCTTGCTGTTGCTGATTTGCCGGTAGCCAGTCTCACCGACCGCCAGCGGTTCTGCACCAGCCTTGCGCACCATGTCGAAGTAATCCTTTTGCACCACATCGCTGGCCATCACCGCGTCCCAGGCTTTGTGATCTGGAAACAAAAATGGCAGGGTGAAAACACCCAGCTCACGCACCGTACCGGTCCAATTGACCGGTGCGCCACACAGCACATCAATAATGCCCTGGCGCATGGCCGACAACTCCCGCGTCTGGTCGCCCTGCACGAGCGATGCGCCAGGGTACTGCTTGATGTTAATGCGCCCATTGGTACGCTCTCGTACCAGGTTCGCAAATATCTCGCCGCCCTTACCCCAAGCAAACGCCGGCGGCACCACGGTGCTCATTTTGTACTCGGCCTTGTAGGCGGTTTGGGCAAATGCGTAGCGCGGCAGGGCTACCGCTGTTGCAGAAGCCGCAGCCAATTGCATCAGCGAGCGCCGCTTAAGGCCATTGTTAATTTCGATTTTCATGTCGTATCTCCAGGGCTACCGCAATCAATAGCCGAGATAGCGCGGCAGCCAAAGCGCCAGCTCGGGGTAGAAAAACACCGCCATGATCACCACGAGGAAGCTCACGATAAACCACAATACCCAGGGGATCGTGCTTTCAATGCTCACGCCCGCCATGCGACAACTGACCATCAGGTTCACCGCCAGCGGCGGCGTGAACTGGGCCTTGGCCACCACCAGAGTCATCAGCACACCAAACCACACCAAATCCCATTGGAACGCCAGCGCCACCGGGTAAAGCAGAGGAACAAAAATCAGGAAAATCGAAACACCGTCAATGAACATGCTGATCACCAGCAGTGCCAGCAACACCAGCGCCAACGTCCCCAGGCTGCCCAACCCAGCCGCCTTCACCCAGCCTGCAATCGGATCTGCCACACCCAGTGTGTTGATGGCGTAGCTGAAAATGCCCGCCGCACCCAAAATGAGCGTGATCACAGCCGATATTTCTGCGGCTTCCCGAAATATGCTGTAGAGGTCACGCCAGCCAATGCTGCGGTGAATCACCATACCGACAAACAGGCCATAGGCCACCGCAGCCACAGCTGCCTCGGTCGGCGTGAACCACCCTAATCGCATACCGCCCAAAATCAGAAACGGGGCAGCAAGACCCCATGACGCATCTTTGAGAGATGCCCAAAAAGGCGGGCGCGACAGTTCGCGCTCCGCCTCGCCCAGCTTGTGACGCCGTGACAGCCAGATAGCCGGTACGATCAATGCCAACCCCGCCAGAATGCCAGGAATCATGCCCGCCGCAAACAGTGCTGGCACGGACGCACCCGGCACCAGCACGCTGTACACCACAAAAGCAATGCTTGGCGGAATCAAGATATCCGTCCCGGCAGCGGCACCAACGACGGTTGCCGAGAACGCTGGCGGGTAACCCGCGCGTGACATGGCGGCAATCATCACACCCCCCACAGCCGCAGCGTTGGCGGGGCCCGAGCCACTGATGCCACCCAACACCATGGCCACCAAAATCGCCACCGTAGGCAGCATGCCGGGGCCTCGGCCTACACAGGCAATTGCAAACGTCACCATCCGCTGGGCCACGCCAGAACGGTCAAAAATCGAGCCCACCAGAACAAACATCGGGAGCGCCAGCAGCGGATACTTCGCCACCGATGAATAGAAATTTTGCGGAGCTGCCAACAGGCCAAACCACTGCGCGTCCCAGTTCGCCCAGGCGATGGACATCAAGCCGCTGGCAGACAGACCCACAGCAATCGGCACGCCGAGCAGCATCAACGCGATGAATGACAGCAGCAAAAATGCAGCGATCATGGCTAAGGGGTTTCACAGGACTCAGTTTCTGACCGTTCCCGCCTCGCACGCACAAACGCACCGCCCGAACGTGCCGCGATGGCGAGGCACAGTACTGGCAGTGCCGCGCCGTACCACCACAGTGGCACGCCCAGGCCCATGCTGGTTTCAGAGAACTTGTACTGATCCCAGACCCAACGGAAAAATAGCATCGCCAGCAACGCAAACACAGCGCTGGTCACCAAGCAACTGAACAGCTTGAGGCCGCGCCTGGGAACTTCGTCACCCTGCGCTGTGCGGCGGTTGAAGAGGAATTCGATGCGGATGTGCCGGTCGCGCAGCGCGATCGCGCTGGCACCGGCCAGGGTCATGACCACCATCAGGAAGACAGAAAGCTCCTCGGTCCAGGCAAACGACTCATTTGTCAAGTAGCGGGTGAGTACGTTCAGCAAGGTGATGACGACCAGCAGCGCCATGGCGGCGACCGCCAATGCCTCTTCGAGTTTGCCGTCTTTCATGGCTGACCTTTCACGTCTTCATTTTTGTGTCCGAGTCCAATAGTAACGATTGTGACTAATTTATCGCCATGGGGATTACCCTGCCGCAGCTCCAGTTTCCGAAGCCAAAAAAAGCCGCCCGAAGGCGGCGATCAAAGAAATCGAACACTCAAAAAACTCAATTCAGTCCACGAACACGCCAACTGGCTTGACAATTGAAAGAAAACAGGAATCAGCGGTAGCTGCGCGCGTCTTCGATCACTTTGCCGTCATTGGGCAGGCTGCCCACGGCCACTAGCTCTACATCGCCGCGAAGCTTTGTCACATCGCGAATTGCGTCGCTGATTTTTTGAGCCAACGCGTCTGGGCCGCTACACGCGGTTTCGACCTTCAAGGTCATGCTGTCATTGGCCATCTCACCCGCGACGACGAGGCGGGCTTTGGCGACCTCAGGAAAACGCTTGACGATGTCATCCACCTGCTTGGGGTGCACAAACATGCCACGGATTTTGGTGGTTTGATCGGCACGGCCCATCCAGCCTTTGATGCGGGTGTTGGTGCGGCCTGTGGGGCAGATGCCCGGCATCAGGGCTGACAAGTCGCCCGTGGCAAAGCGAATCAGCGGGTAAGCTGGGTTTAACGTGGTGACGACCATTTCACCGACCTCGCCTGCGGCCACAGGGTCGCCAGTGCCGGGCCGCACGATTTCGACAATCACGCCTTCATCCAGCACCAGGCCCTCGCGGGCCGTTGTCTCATAGGCAATCAATCCCAAATCTGCGGTGGCATAGCTTTGGTAAATGTTGAGACCACGCTCGGTGAACCAATCGCGCAGGCTGGGCACAAAAGCCTCTCCCCCCACGAGACCCTTTTTGAGGCTGCTGATGTCGCTGCCCGCCTCAGTCGCCTTTTCAACCAGAATTCGAAGGAAACTGGGTGTGCCCAAGTAGGCGCTGGGCTTCAGGTCAGTGATCGCTTCCAGTTGCTGCTCGGTCTGCCCAACTCCGGCAGGAAACACGGTGCAGCCAATGGCGTGAGCGGATGACTCCATGATGAAGGCACCCGGTGTCATGTGGTAGCTGAAGGCGTTGTGCACCAAGTCGCCCGAGCGAAAGCCCGCGGCGTACAGGCTGCGTGCACCGCGCCAATAATCGGGGCCGGTTCCATCCGGCTCGTAAATCGGACCGGGTGAGGCGAACACGCGCGGCATTTTCGGGCCGCGCAGCAAGGTAGAAAATCCGCCGAACATTTCATTGGCGCCAGATTTGGCACGCCCTGCCTTTTGGCGCTCCTGCAATTCGCTTTTGCGGGTAATTGGCAACTTGGCCAGCGCATCGCGGTTGGTGACTTTTGATGCATCAATGCCGCGCAGAATGTCTGCCAAGGCCGAGGAATTCTTCTGCGCGTGGGCAATCTGCGCGGGCAAGGCTGCCATCAACGAAGCCTCGCGCACCGGCGGAGCACGCGTTTCAAGCTCGTCGAAAAATTCACTCATGCCAACCACCTCTTGCGCCGTTTGTAGCTCTTCACGTCTTTGAAGCTTTTCTTCTCGCCACCGCCACCGGTGCCAAGGTAAAACTCTTTCACGTCCTCATTGCTGGCAAGGTCTGACGCCATACCATCCATCACGATGCGGCCCGATTCCATGATGTAGCCGTAGTCGGAATACTTCAGTGCCATGTTGGTGTTCTGCTCCGCCAAAAGAAAAGTGACTTTTTCCTTGTGATTCAAGTCTTTGACGATCTCAAACACTTCCTCGACGATTTGCGGGGCCAGGCCCATAGACGGCTCGTCGAGCAGCATCACGCTCGGGTTAGTCATCAGCGCGCGGCCAATGGCGCACATCTGCTGCTCGCCGCCCGAGGTGTACGCGGCCTGCGAGGTACGCCGTGTTTTCAGGCGCGGGAAGTAGTTGTAGACCTTTTCCAGGTTGCGCGCGATCTCGGCCTTGTCTTTGCGGGTGTAGCCGCCTGTCAGCAGATTCTCTTCAATCGTCAAATGCGCAAAGCAATGTCGGCCTTCCATCACTTGCACCACACCGCGCTGCACCAAGTCGGCAGGCGACAGATTCTCAATACGATCACCGCGCAGTTCGATGCTGCCCTTGGTCACCTCACCGCGCTCGCCTTTGAGCAGGTTGGACACGGCGCGCAGAGTGGTGGTTTTGCCCGCACCGTTGCCGCCCAGAATAGCCACGATTTTCCCCTCAGGTACGTTCAGGGACACGCCCTTGAGCACCAGGATCACGTGGTTGTAGATGACCTCTATGCCGTTGACATTGAGAACGATGTTGGGTGTGCTCATAAGTGTTTCTATTTAACCAGTTGAAAGACCCGCGCTGCGACTCTTTCAATTGGCGGCCCGCTGGGGGCCTCCAAATTCACCTCGTGGCAAGCGAAGCAAGCCACCATTCCAGCAAACACCGTGGCACCGGCTTTGCCGGGCCACTGGTGTTGCCCCCTGCAAGGGGGAAAGCGGCCACACGAAGTGGGCAAGCCGGGGGGTGAGCCTAACTTTGACAGTCGGCGCCATCACGGCGTGTCAATTTCTTCTCAGCGGCGTATTTGGTCGCAGCGGCTTTGACCATCGGGTTGATGATCTGCTCATCGCCCTGCAACCAGTCAGACGACCAGTTGAACTTGGTGCCGTCCCAGGTGTGCACACGTGCCCACGAGGCACCCATGTGATCTGCACAGCTCGTGGAGATCGGGCGCATCACGCCTTTGAAGCCCAGCGCATCAAGCTTGGCTTGTGTGAGGTTCAAGTTTTCATAACCCCAACGCGCTTGCTCGCCCGTCATGACCTTGCCTTTGCCAAAGCGCTCCTGTGCAGCACGCACACCTTCGGTCGCCAACATCGCCGCCTGCAAACCGCGCATGTAGAGCACTTGGCCCACTTCTTCTCTCGGGCCCGTGCCCTGACCTTTGGCGTGGACTTTTTCCAGCACTTCTTTGGCCACGGCAGAATTTGGCTCAGCACCGTGCTGCATCATGATGGCGTTGTAGCCCTTAGCACCTTCGGCCACGTCTTTCACGTCCGGCTCAGCACCGGCCCACCACACGCCGTACATTTTGTCGCGCGGATAGCCAGTGGCTTGCGCTTCTTTCAAGGCGGTGGAATTCATCACGCCCCAACCCCAATTCAGCACATAGTCAGGCCGGTTTTGACGGATCTGAAGCCACGTGGCTTTTTGCTCCACACCGGGGTGTGTGACAGGCAGCAGGCTTAAAGAAAAGCCGTGCATTTTGGCGCGCTCTTCCAAAAGAGGAATCGGCTCTTTGCCAAACGGGCTGTCGTGGTAAATCAAAGCAATCTTCTTGCCCTTGAGCTTGTCCAGCCCGCCTTCTTTTTTGGCAATGTG
>JANNFW010000528.1:0-2831 GCA_031380235.1 Rhodoferax sp.
GCCCAGGCGCGCGAAACCTGCGATCTGACGCCAGCGCGGTGCCTCAAGCGACTGCCAGATTCTGTAGGGTCTGTACAGGGGATGGGTTCGGATCATCCAGGCTGCCACGGCAAACAGGCTGTAGTTCACGATCAGAGTTGCCCAAGCGCATCCGACCACGCCTTGAGGGTCCAGGCCTGCGCCGCCAAAGACGAACCAGATCGACAGCGGGATTTTGATGAGCAAGGCACCCAATTGCAGACCCGTCACCAAGAGCGGCTTGCCCAGGCTCTGGTTCAAGGTGCTGTACATGCGAAACACCAACGCAGGAGCCAGTGCCAGCGCCAGCACCGCCAGATAGCGTTCGGCATCGTCGCGCAGCGCAGGTGGCACGTCCGTCCAGCGTAGCACGGCACCCGGCGACAGAAGGATCAGCACTCCGACACCGATGGTCAGAGCGCAAAGGTACAGGGCCTGGCGAAAGGACTGACCCACTTCTATCGATTTACCGGCACCATGCAGCTCTGCCCAGACCGGCAGCAGCGCCTGCAAGGTGCCCATCAACGCTACAAAGACACTGATGTAAATGGCGCTGGCGACGGACAGCGCAGCCAGTGAGACATCAGAGTAGCGACCCGCAACGATGGTGTCGGTAATGCCAAACGCCATCACGGCCAGTTGACCCACCAAGACGGTTCCCGCATGGCTGGAGATGATCTTGAAATCAGACAAGGCAGTGCTTTTCGGCAGACCGGGCTTTATGGGGCGATACGCCGATACAGCAATACATCATCATCCCGGTCGGTGGGGCGGTAGCCGATGTACTGCGGTGTCCATTGCTTCAGGTCAACCGCGCGTGCCAGCGTTGCAACGGCATCACGATCCACCAATAACCAGGGGCAAGTCGCATTGTCTGAAGGTGCGCGCAGTGCCAGACCCGCCTGAAACTTGAAGGCCGCTATTTGACCGCGATCAAGCCCATGGGTCTGCACACAGTCGGTGGCCTTGACGACCGTGCTGATACTGCGTGTTAACACGGTGTAGCTGCGCGCAAAGTCCAGGAGTGGTAACCACAGTGTCATCAAGAGAATCCAGCAAAGCACGGCACCGCCTGCAGGCAACACCAGACTTTTCCAGATAGCGGGCCGATGTCTTCCAACCCGCCACTTCACTAGCCAGCCCCACGCAAAAGTTGCAAGCAAGGCCAGAAAAAATGGCAGATACGAAAAGCTGTGCGCGAACCCCGGAGCCAGCCGCGCAACATTGGCCGCGGGTTGGGGAGGAATGCCGGTTTGCAGCGCAATCCAGACGACCCAAATCGTCACCGCACACCCGGTGAAAAACAGCAACGTGAACCAGTCAATCAAGGCTGAAACGCTTCGACTTAACGTTGGCAGCGCGAAGGCGGACAGTGCGGCCATGGCAGGCAGCGCCAGCAGCAAGGCACGGTCACCCGCAGAGGTCAGCAGGGTGTTGCCCAAAGCCACCGCCACAAACCACAGGGGCAATGCCAAGTGCCGGTTGATGCCACCACTGAGCATTTCGCCAAATTGCCTGCGCCAGCGCCACATCGTCCACAGCGCCAAGGGCCAGGCGGGCCACATGAACCACAGCAGCAGCCTGCCGATACCTTCCCACTCAAGCCATGTGGCGCGAGGCAGTTGAATTCGCCACCGCCAAAGCCCCAGCACGGTGCAAAGCACAGCAATGGCAGCCACCAAGCCCAGTAGGCCCAGAGCAAATCGAACGCGACGGGAGGCATCGACGCTGGCGGTTGCCGTGGCGTCGCTTTGGGTGGAGTCAGTATTGCGGTCCAGCCAATGGATAAGGGCGACACCGCCGCCCAAAAACACGGCGACAGCAGGTGCACCAGAAAGGGCAAGCCCGGCCAGGCCCACTACGGCGCCGGCGGCGGGCGCAAAAAGCCGATACGGTAGTGCTGACGCGGCGTAGAACGCCAGCGCGGAAAACCCGAGCTGGGCAGCAGCCGGTGTCGTCTCGTGGGAGAGCTGTGCGAGACCCAGGCAGGCGACCAGGGCCAAGAGTGCGCCATCCGCTATCGCGCGTGCGTAGTCGGGCGCATTGGCCTCACCGCCAAATGCGAACGCGACAGGTTGTGCTTTGGGGCTGCGCGCCAAGTAGTAAGTGCCATACCAAGTTGCCATCAAGGCCAGCGCCAGCAGTATCAAGTAGGGAATACGCACCGCATAGTCGATAGGAACAATGCCCAAAGTCGCCTGGATGGCCCAAGCGCCTAACCAATACGGCAGCAGCGCATCAACCTGGGGTGCAAGGCCGAGCAGCGTCGGTGCCAGCCAGCCCACCCCTCCTTGCGCAAGCTCCGCCATGTAGCCGAAGGCGGTCATGTCGGCGCTCTTCCACGGGGTGCGGCCCACAAAGCCTGGAAGGACGTAGGCCAGGCATAGCAACCACAGGGCAAGCCTCGGCAAGCGCCTGACTGCAGCTTGCGCCACGATGGCTGGGGTGGGTTGGTTCACAAGCAAAAAAGAAAAAGGGCAGCTCGGAAAACCGGCTGCCCTCGCTGGAGACGGCGGTTGAGCTTACTTGGCCGCAGTTTTTCCAAAGCGGTTGCGGAACTTCTCCACGCGACCACCCATGTTGTCCACGGACTTCTGGGTGCCCGTGTAGAAAGGATGGGACTCACTGGACGTATCCAGTTTGTACAGAGGCAGCTCGCGGCCATCTTCCATCTTGATCATTTCTTTGGCATTCGCACAAGAGCGCGTGACAAACTTGAAGTTGTTGGACAAGTCCATAAAACAGACTTCGCGGTAATTGGGGTGAATGCCTTCTTTCATGATCGCTCTCTTTATCAGGGTAGTTCAGTTGCG
>JANNFW010000533.1:0-6106 GCA_031380235.1 Rhodoferax sp.
AACAGGTTGATCTTGAACAGTGTTCCACGCAACTACAAAACGATCCAATATCCGATCGCCGTTAAATGCCTCCAGCGCCCGCACCTTGGTCGCTGTTACCGGGTTTGTTTGCGCAAAAAGCTCACCTGCCGTTTGCGACCAAGTTTGCAGCCGCTGGCTGTTGCCAATGTACTGACCGCCGCTCCAGCCCTTCACCAACCCTGCGTTAACCAGCATGATGCCCAGAGTCTGGGCACCATCTTGCCCGCCTGCGTCCACAACACGCCAGTTGTACCCCTTGGCATCCAAAGCTGCGCCAAACACATTACCGAAGTCAATTCGCCAGTCACCAACGAAGGTTTGAAACGTAAAGTCATGGTCAAACCCAGCTGACGAGTTTGAAGATATGCCCGTTCCAGCTCGAAGTGAACGGGCCGCAGTTTCACTCCAAGCGAGAACGATCTCCTCCACCATCGCTTTCTGCGCGCTTTGCGTCGTTGCTGCTGCAAACGCATTGACTTTGGCTTGCAACGTTGCCGCCGCGGGGGTGCCCATGCTCATCGCCTCACGCAGATCCCGCACCCAGCCACTGCCATTCATTTGCGCCGAGCCTTTTGCTGCGGCGGTCAGTACCGGGTTGCTGATGTACTCGCTATAAAAAGAGATGTTTTGTAGGACAAAGCTAGCTGCCAAACCCGTCGTGACCGCCGGGCCCGGGCTTCGCGCGAAGGTGCCTGACGCAATCTGCCAATTCTGGCCGTCCTGAGATACGAACGAGGATGAGTACGCAGTGTTGATACTTTGCACCCCCAGTTGTCCGAACGCAAATAGCTCCCCCGCCTCACTAACGGCGTTTTGGTTCAAATCCTTCCACAGCTTCACGGTGTTGAATGCCGCATCGCTTGCGTCAAACTTGCCATCCTGATTGCTGTCCAAATCCGCTATCGCTTCAAACCCATTCTGAGCGAGCTGGCCCACGCGTGGGCCTCGGGTGAGGATTGTTTGGTCTCCAAACAACTCCCTGCCGGAGTCGATAAAGCCGTTGCCGTTCAGGTCTCGAACGACGATAGCCTCACCCGGCTTCAACCAACCGGTCGCAGTACGGATGCCGTCAGCGTCCATATCAAAGTAGATCGGCGCTAATGTGTTGACGAAGGTGGGCGCAATGCCCCCGCCATCCAAGTCCAAGACCAGCGGATCGGGCGGCGGTGGAGGTGGTGCGGGGGGCTGGTAGGTTGCGAAGGCTTTGGTGGCGGTGTTGACGAGAGGATCAACATGAGTCCAGTCGTAAATCGCACTACCGACATTTGCCGAGTTGATGAAATCAATCAGCTCATTGGTCAGGTACGCGGCTGCCGCGCCACCGGCGAACGGTTTGCTAATGGTCGCTAACCGACTTATCACCAATGGGTCGGTGGCAAGCCCCAATTTGGGCAACAGATAAGCCAATACTTGTTCGAATTTTCCAGGTTCATTTGCGAGATTGCGTAGAGCTTGAGATAAACCAGAAACAGGGTAATACGTGAACCCGACCAACGTGCCTGCAACAAAAGCTGCGGACACAGCAGTGGCCTGGAAAAATCCCTGCGCTGCACCGATGTTGTCGCCTGCATTTGCTGCGTCAATCGCTCGGCTTATCGCTGCCGTAACTATTGAAGTAGCTTCATTTTTTACGACTTCTCCGGGTGTGACAGGAACTCCAAATGGCCTGACATTTCTCCTTTAAGTTTTAACCGTCAAAATTCGCAATCGATTCAGAAAATCTGCGAGCACATAGCCTGCGCCGGCTGTTGTCACTACTTCAAAAACATAACTCAAGAGGCTTAAGTCCAGGAGCCAGTAGGGGTTGACCGTTAGTGGCTGACTGACTGACTTTCCAACGCTCAAGACAACTGCAATAAGGATCATCAATTCAAAAATCACAATTCCCTTTGCTGTGCTTGGACGTTTGGTAAAGAAGTCCTCACGAAAATAGGAGCACGCTGCGCAGGTGAAAAAAAGGACAAATCCCCACGCTAGAAATCGATAGGATGAAAAATTGGTCCAGCCGAAAGCCAAATCGAAAACGTTCACTAACAGCGTTGTCGCCTCCTTCCGAAACGCAAGATAGAAGATCAACAAAATGACATCTGCGTATAACAGGATCCCTCGAAGCTTCAGACTACTCCAAGGTGATCTCCTGGCTTCAATGTCATTGGAGCCCGGGGGTTGGGATTTATCCGGCAAATTGCTATTCATAGACTATCTATTTTTAGAGTGTGGCCGTCTGCACTTACGGTTGTGGCGGTTGATCTAAGAGCATTTGTGCAGGAGCAACGAAACAGGACTGTATCTTTCAATGTCGAAGTATTGCAGGATGTTGTCATGCAACCAATCGCTTCCAGTGATCGTGCGCAGATACGTCGCTTTGGTGCCATGTGGCATGAATGCATTGACGATTTCGAAGTCATTGACCATGGCGGCGCCGATGATCTCGTCGTATGAAAGATAGTCACGCGTATTGATGTAAGTGCCGGTGGACGGCTCACGGAAGTTGATGCCCTTCCCGAGTGCGGCAATGACGCTATCCGCAACGTTATGGTTCATCAGGCGCAGTAACCATGTTTTTGTGTCGTGCCGATCGTAGGGGCATAGGCTATTTTCTGTGTCAATAAAAAGATAACCGCCACGCGCAACCATCTTGAAAAGATTGGACAGTGCTTTCCATTGATCTTTGCGCGGAATATGCTCGAGGACTTGAAAGCAAAATACAAAGTCGAAGGCTGCCAGCCGGTGTGGCGCTGGAGGCTCGCGCAAATCCGAAACAAATACATCACCATGAAGTCCATGCTCATGGAGGCGTTGATGCGTGAGGTTCACAGCCACTTGCGCAAAGTCGGTCGATGCGACCGTCGCACCCATTTGCGCAACAGCCGCCGAAACATAGCCCGTACCACATCCAATCTCAATAAATCGCTTTCCAGATAAATCCACAAAGTGATGACAAAATTCGAAAAAACTCTTTGCGTAGTCGAGCTTGGTGTAGATCTCAAGCATCGTTTTCTCGCTGCGATCAGCATCGTCACCCGTGACGTATCTGGCAACGGCATCTTCAAATGCAGGGCTGTATTTCTGTCTTGTATCTGCTGACATGTGCTCGTTTCCACAAAATTCAGGTGAACCGAAAATTAATGTGCACGACGGAATCGTGACAAGGCAAACTGATGGCGGATGGCGGATGGCGGATGGTGGCCTGGATTGCTATAATATATATAGCTAATTTTCTATTAAATACGAGAGCTAGAGTGTTATTTATTCAAATATTTATGGTTTTAGGAGTTTTACAGATAAAAATGAACCCACAGGTTAACTTTTATGTACAACTTACCACAAATGTAGCAAAATACTCTTTGAATCCGATTGACTGCTCATGTTCCCGCTTGCACAGATCATCAAACCGCGTATACCCCCGCCGCATCGACCCAGGTGCCGGTTTGCGCCGGGTTTGTCCAGTTGGAGTCCGCCACGCCTACCAGCGTGATCGGGGCGGCGCTGTTGCCGGCATTCCAGATCACACTGGCGCCGGTGCTGCTGTTGCGCCAGGCGATGTCGGCTTTGCCATCGCCGTTGTAGTCTCCCACAGCTGCCACCTGGTAGTTCAGGTCGGTGACCCAGTCGACCGCCAGGCCGGTGCTGGAGTTGCCCGCGTTCCAGATGGCGTTGACGCCGGTGCTGGCGTTGCGCCACAGGATGTCGTCTTGGCCGTCAGCGTTGAAGTCGCCAATGCCAGCGATCTTCCAAGCCTGATCGCCCACGCCGCTGACCGCCTGGGCCGTGGCGCTGTTGGCACTTTTCCAGATAACGTCGGCTCCGCTGGTGAAGTTTCTCCACAGAATGTCGCTTTTGCCGTCGCCATCAAAGTCGCCGATGCCCGCGATCTTCCAGCTTTGGTCGCCTACGCCGTCCGCCGCCTGGGCTGTCGCGCTGTCGGCACTCTTCCAGATCACGTTGGATCCCGTGCTGATGTTTCTCCACAGGATGTCGGCTTTGGCATCTCCGTCAAAATCACCGATGCCGGCGATTTTCCAGTTGAGCTCGCCGACGCTGGTGACGCCTTGGGTTTGGGCGCTTTGACCCGCCAGCCACAGTGCGTTGGCGCCGCTGCTCGCGTTTCGCCACAGCATGTCGGCGATGCCGTCGCCGCTGAAGTCCCAGTTGCCCACCAGTTTCCAGTTGGCAGGGTCGCTTACGCTGCTGACGCCCACGGTTTGCGCGGCCTGCGCGCTTTGCCAGATGGCGTTGGCGCCGCTGCTGGTGTTTCTCCACACCAGGTCGCTGATGCCGTCGGCGTTAAAGTCGCCTGCGACAAGCTTGGTCAGGTTGATGACGGCATCGTCGAAGCTGAGTTTCTCTACACCTGTGAGTAGGTCAACCCCATCGGTTCCGCTGACGGTGACTGTCCCTGCGGCTTTGGTGACGGTGTAGCTGGATTTCAAGCCCGAGAAGATAGCCGTGTCAACGCCCGCGCCGCCCGTGATGGTGTCGTTGCCCGCGCCGCCTGTGAAGACATTGGCCAGCGCGTCACCGGTCAACGTGTCATTGAAGGCGGAGCCGGTAACGTTTTCAATGTCCGAGAGTAGGTCGCCTTGGGCATCACCGCCAGTGTTGAGATTTTTGAGTAGGTTGACCGAGACACCCACTGGCGACGCGGTGTAGCTGGCTGTGTCGCGTCCATTGCCACCGTTGATGCGGTCGGCACCGGCACCACCGGTCAGACTGTCATTACCGGCGCCGCCACGCAGCACATCATTGCCCTGAGCACCGCTGAGGGTGTCATTGCCCAGGCCACCGATCATGATGTCAGCACCGGCGGTGCCTGTCAGGTTGTCGGCGTCCGTCGTGCCAGGGTGGGTAACTGTGACATCGAAGGCTTTACCAAAGATGACGTAGCTGTCGCCTGCGTCGTTTTTGGCGTTGCCCGCCGCGTCGGCCTGGCGCGCTGCGATGAGCAGATCGTCAAAACCGTCGCCGTTGATGTCGCCCCCCGCAGCCACTGCGGCACCGGCGTTGTCGGGCGAATCCTCACCATAGATGACAAAACCGCCTGTGCCTGCGGCGATGGTTGAGAGGTCGATGCTGGCCCCAAATCCGTTGGCTTTGCCAAAGATCACATAGCTGTTGCCTGCATTGGTCAGCACGCCGCTGGCCCCATCGCCATAGTGCGCGCCGATCAGCAGATCGTCAAATCCGTCACCATTCACATCGCCCGCCGAGGCGACTGAGAAGGCTGCCTCGTCTTCGCTGCTCTGACCAAAAATCACAAAACCACCCGTGCCCCCCGCAATGCTTGCCAGGTTAACGCTGGCCCCGAACGACGTGCTCTTGCCAAAGACGACATACGCATCGCCCGCGTTGTACTTGCCATTGCCAGACGCATCAGCCCGGTAGGCACCAATGATCAGGTCGTCAAATCCGTCGCCGTTGATGTCGCCCGCAGATGAGACTGACGTGCCCGAGTAATCGAAATTATCAATACCCCAGATGACGAAGCCGCCAGTGCCAGCGGCCACACTGGCCAAGTCAATACTGGCGGTAAAACCGCTGGCTTTGCCAAAGACAACGTAAGTGTCACCCGCATTGCTGCTTTCGTTCAGTGCGGCATCCCCTGCGCGCGTGCCGATCAGCAGGTCGTCAAAGCCATCTCCGTTGACATCGCCCGCTGAGGCGACCGACCAGCCCGACTGGTCGTTGGCATCTTGCCCATGAATCACAAACCCGCCCGTGCCTGCCGCGACGGCAGACAGATCAACGCTGGCTCCAAAACCGCTGGCTTTGCCGAACACCAGGTAGCTGTCGCCCGCCTGTGATTTGCTGTTGCCACTGGCATCACCACCACGCGCACCAATCAGCAGATCGTCAAAGCCATCGCCATTGATATCGCCTGCACTGGCGACAGACCAGCCAGAGTAATCAAAAAAATCTTGCCCATGAATCACAAAACCGCCGTTGCCGCCCGCAACAGCAGTCAGGTCTACTGTGGCCGCAAACCCGCTGGCTTTGCCAAAGAGCACGTAGCTTTCGCCCGCGTTGAGTTTGCCGTTGGCCGCAGCGTCGCCATAGGGCGCGCCAATCAAAAGATCCGCAAATC
>JANNFW010000555.1:0-2984 GCA_031380235.1 Rhodoferax sp.
CAGGAAGTAGCGTCCTGCTGGCAGCGATGTGCCCGCCGGGATTAACGTGGTTTGCCATGTCGTGCCCGTGGCTGATGCGTACTGCACCGTCCAGCCGCCAATCGTTTCGGCGCCAGTGCCGTTATTGAACAGCTCGATGTAGTCGTTCTTGATCGTCGCGCCCGCATTGCCACCGCCACCATAGACTTGGCTGATGACGACAGCGGCGCTGGCGGGCAGCGCACTTGCCAAAGAGGCAGCACAGCCCATAGCAATCGCCGTACGTCGTAAAGCCATCAGCAAGCTCGCCCTTGCCACCCGCACGAACGGAAGATCATTTTTAAGCATGTTAGTTACTCTGAAAAACTTTGAATGTGAATCAACCCAACCATCGCAAACCGACCGAGTTTGCCACGCAGCATAGGTTCGCAGCATGAAAGAACTGTGACAATTCAATTCAGTGCTTCAAAGTAAAAATCATCCCAATTAATTAACTTATGAGTTAATTTTTATCTCAAAACGTCTAAAAAACTCAAAATCACCATTAAATACCCATTTAGCTCTCGTATAATATAACAATGTTGCTATTTATTTAATAGTAATAGTCCCCTGTGGTTTTTAGCGGCTGGCTCTGAGGTGTGTTCAACATGGTGTCGATGAAACTACGCAACTAACGTACAATTAACCCCCATGCTAGCCACCTTTGTAGAACTACCTCCTTTTGAGCGAATTCGCAAAGACTACATGGATGACGAGGCCTACAACGCTCTTCAAATCGAGCTGATGGGTAACCCAGAGGCAGGCGACGTGATGGAGGGCACAGGCGGGCTGCGCAAGTTGCGCCAGCCCGACGCGCGCCGTGGCAAAGGCAAGCGCGGTGGCTTGCGCGTTATCTATTACTGGTGGTTAGGCGGCGACCAGTTTTGGCTGTTTACGGTGTTTGATAAAGACCAGGCCGACGACCTCACATCTGATCAGCGAAAGGCTTTAAAGCAAATGCTGAAACGGGAACTCGACCAACGACCACCCCATGAAAGGCAAGCACCATGACCAAAAAACGCGACATTTTTGCAGAACTAGTAGAAGGCTTTGATGCCCTCAAACAGCAGCGCGAAGGCAAGCTAACCCTGCGCACCTTCAAGGTACAAAGCAAACCCGCGCCTGTACTGTCCCCGCAAGACGTGGTGAGCGTGCGCGAGCAGTTGCACCTGTCACGCCCCGTGTTTGCGCGCTACCTGCGTACCAACCCGCGCACATTAGAAAACTGGGAGCAAGGCCGCGCCAAACCGAACGCCCAAGCTGCGCTGCTGATACGTATGGTGGCGCGGTTTCCTGACATGGTTCAACGACTTGAAGCTGTTTGAAATACTACGTTTTCGATAGCTTCGCATGTAATATTTCATTGAGCTAGAGGCCAAAACGTCACTTGAAACGTAAATCATGAAAATTCAACACTACACCTACCGCGTGACCTGGTCACCCGAAGACAACGAGCACGTCGCCTTGTGTGCCGAGTTTCCATCACTGAGCTGGCTGGCGAAAACGCCTGAGTCTGCGCTCAAAGGCATTCAAAAGGTGGTGGCCGATGTGGTGGCCGACATGCTAGCCAGCGGCGAGGCAATACCCGATGCATTGGCCGAAAAGAACTACAGCGGCGAGTTCCGCGTGCGCATCCCGCCGATGGTTCACCGTCAACTGGCGCTGATGGCGGCGGAGCAAGGGGTGAGCTTGAATCGGCTGGCGAGTGCGAAGCTGGCGGCTTGAACTGTTGAGCGCTCAGTTCAGATATTGCATTACAAGACTTGACCTCGCTGTCCCAATGCCGTCCGCCAAAAAACAGATTGCTAAGACAAATAGTCAATTGCTCAATGCGTTGGAAGAGCATCTTTCAACTCTAGTTCCTATGCTTGCCGGCCTCCAAAGTGGCGACGCTGCTCATGTCAAAGACATCGCTACGAAGTTGCGATTGTTGATTTGTGGGTCGTCTGGCCAGCAAGGTTTGCTTTGGGATCTTAGCGAAAAGGTCAAGGCCAGGGACACGTTTCAAATCCGATATGCCAAGATAGACGCCAATAACCATTTTGTAACCCGTGGTCTCCAAGTATTCGACAGTCATAAGCTTGCCAACGCGCCGGGCACGCCTATTCCTCTGCGAGAGGTTTCGCTGCGCGAACACATTTCTTCGCATGAAATCGCATTCATTGACGGAGTCGGTTTGACATATAGGGAATTAATCAAGGAGATGGCTGAACACTCTGGAACGGCACATGAAACACCGGGTATTTCTCGCGAGATGGCTAAGGCAAATGCCATCCGCGTCGGAGATGTTCAACCCTTCGTGCCTCTCGTTGATCGGGTCTCTCGTTGGACGCTTGATTTCGGTGAAATCGTCATACAGCAGGCCGTCGATTTAGGATATTCCCGTCGAAGACCTGCTGCGACACCACCGCCTGAAATTAACTTGGAATCCATAAGGTTCACGTATCCAATGGATGGCCCAAAGATTGAATCTAACCGTAATGCGCGCACGATCGTGGTGGAGCTGTCCACATCTGATTTCACGCGAGCAAAAAAACAGGCCGCTCCTGTCACGTTCCCGCCAATAACTGTAGGAGATGTAGTTTTCGCGTTTCAAGCTACACGACGCGGGCGACTTCGGTTAAGCGCGATTGGTCTCGACATACCTAACTTTGCGTACGAGGGCGCTGTGAATACAGATGCGCGTAGCATGGTGATGGTTGCGGTGACGTGGCAGGGATTCAACATTCGCGTCTTCGTCAATGGACAACAGGTCTCGGGGATGGCATCTGCTTAGCTATCCGTTGGCGTCTCGTCCCGAGTCAGAATTTACACTGTGATAACGTCTCTGCAAAAACCAAACTACCTTCAGATGGCCCTTCCCAACCGCCCCACCCCCTCCTCAATCTTGGCAATATCCGCCGTAGCAAACGACAACCGCAGCGTCGCCCGATCAGGATTAGTCGCATAAAACGGCGCTCCGGGCA
>JANNFW010000568.1:0-5525 GCA_031380235.1 Rhodoferax sp.
GGCCGCGCGCTATGGCCCGCATTGAAGCGCAAAGATGAAATGTCGTCCATCGTTGGTCTGCTGTTTTTATCGACCGTGGCTATTGGGCTGCTGTTTGGTGCGGGGCTCATGTGGAGCGAGCATACGCATTTATCTATGGTGGAGTATTGGCGCTGGTGGGTGGTGCATCTTTGGGTGGAGGGCTTCTTTGAAGTGTTTGCTGTGGCGGTGATCAGCTTCATTTTTGTGAGGCTGGGCTTGGTGCGCGGCAGCACTGCTACGGTGAATGTGCTGTTTGCCACCATCATCTTCATGGCTGGCGGCATTCTGGGCACTTTTCACCATCTGTACTTCACGGGGACAACAACCGCGGTAGTTGCCTTGGGGGCAAGCATCTCGGCTCTGGAAGTCGTGCCTTTGGCTTTGATTGGCCTGGAGGCATATGAAACGTGGCGCCATGGCCAGGCCGCGCCTTGGATGCAGCGTTACCGCTGGCCGATCCTGTTCTTCCTGGCCGTGAGTTTCTGGAACTTGGTGGGTGCCGGTTTGTTTGGTTTTCTCATCAACACGCCCATGGCTTTGTACTACATGCAAGGGCTCAACCTGACACCGCTTCACGGTCACACCGCCCTGTTTGGTGTGTACGGCATGCTGGGTATTGGTCTGATGCTTTTTTGCCTGCGTGGACTCAAGCCGGAGGCGATATGGAGTGACTCCACTCTGTCAGGCGCGTTCTGGTCGCTCAATATCGGGCTCTCGCTGATGGCCTTGCTCACCCTGCTGCCCATTGGGGTGCTTCAATTGCAGGCGGCGCTGGAGCATGGCTACTGGTACGCGCGTTCGGCTGATTTCATGGGCAAGCCGTTGATTCATCTGCTGGTATGGATGCGCGTGCCGGGCGACACCATCTTCAGCATCGGCGCGCTGCTGGTGGCTTGGTTTGTCGCTCGGTTGTGGTTGCCCCCACGCAGCGTGACGCGGGTGGGCCACCTCGCCAAAGAGCGGGGCTGAAGGCGTTGCGTAGGTGATCGGGTCATCGCGTGATTGAGTTCTACCCGCAAATCCGCATGGTGCACATCGGCAGCGTGCTGGTGAGCGGCGCGCTGTTTGCGCTGCGCGGCACAGGTGTGCTGGCTGGCGCTCACTGGCCGATGCTATCGCCAGTGCGCTACCTGAGCTACGGTGTCGACACTGTGTTGTTGACGGCGGCGCTCATGCTGTTCACTTTGCTACCGAGTGTCGTATTTGCCAACCATTGGCTGACGGCCAAGCTGACCCTGTTGGTACTGTATGTCGTGCTCGGCAGCTACGCACTCAAGCGCGGGCGAAGCAGGTCAGTGCGGGCCGCCTGCTTCGCCTGCGCCCTGCTGGTGTACGCCATGATGTTTGCCATCGCGCGCTCGCATCAACCACTGAGTTGGTTCATCTGAGTCGGAGAATGACCGGGTTTTGACGTATGTCTAAGACTGCAAAAGGTGCAGGTGCAAGAATTTAGAGGTGTGTCGCCGTTCCATTGAAGACGGTCCGGCACTGGTCGGTTTCACCCCCTCGTAAGAGACAGTGAAACACGTTTACTCAGAGAGATCATCATGAGCGTACGAAATCTTGAAGCCTTGTTCCAGCCCACTTCGGTGGCGTTGATTGGCGCGTCTGACCGAACCAACAGCGTTGGTGCCGTGCTATTTCAAAACCTCCTTCATGGCGGCTTCAAGGGGCCGATATGGCCAGTGAACCCCAAGCACGCGGCGGTGGGTGGACGTGCAGCCTGGCCTGATGTCGATTCATTGCCGCATGCACCCGATCTCGCAGTAATTTGTACGCCACCCCACGCGGTGCCTGGTTTGATTGCCGCGCTGGGGCGCAAAGGCACGCGCGCCGCCATCGTGATCACAGCCGGTCTGAAGCAACGTCACACTAAGGACGGGCAGACGCTGGAGCAGGCTATGCTGGATGCCGCACGGCCGTTTCTGCTGCGCATCCTCGGACCCAATTGCATTGGAGCGCTGGTTCCAGGTATTGGCCTGAATGCCAGCTTTGCGCCCGGTAACGCTCTGGTTGGGCCGTTGGCATTTGTGACGCAGTCTGGGGCATTGGCGACCGCCATGCTGGACTGGGCCAACAGCCGCCAAATCGGGTTTTCTCATTTCATCTCTCTGGGCGACAGTGCAGATGTTGACTTTGGCGACGTGCTGGATTATCTTGCCAGCGACAGCCAGACGCGCGCTATCCTGATGTATGCGGAGTCTGTCAAGTCCGGGCGTAAATTCATGTCTGCTGCTCGCGCTGCAGCGCGTAACAAGCCGGTGATCGTGGTCAAAGCCGGGCGCGCACCCGAAGGGGCAAAAGCGGCTGCCTCGCACACTGGCGCGCTGGCGGGCTCAGACGCGGTGTTTGATGCCGTGGCCAGACGCGCTGGCATGTTGCGCGTGGACAGTTTGGAAGCATTGTTTGATGCCGCCGAAACATTAGTCCGCACCCAAACTTGGTCGGGTGAAAGGCTTTGCATTCTCACCAATGGCGGCGGTGTGGGGGTGTTGGCAGCAGACGCGCTGGCGCTGAACGGCGGCAAACTCGCCAGCCTGAGTGAGGGCACTCTGGCCGCACTGGATGCCTGCCTGCCACCGAACTGGTCGCGCGGAAACCCGGTTGACATTGTTGGCGATGCGCCGGTGGCGCGCTACCAGGACGCGATGCGAGTGCTGCTGGATGCCCCGGAAGTTGATGCACTGCTGTTCATGCATGCCCCGACCGCGATTGTTTCCTCGGCCGACATCGCGGTGGCTTGCCTGCCCATGATGCGGGCAACCCACAAGTTGATCCTGACGAGTTGGCTGGGTGGAGCTGCCGTGGCTGACGCGCGAGCCGCCACCGCAGCGGCCGGCATCCCAAGCTACGAAACACCCGAACGCACCGTGGCCGCATGGCTACAGTGCGTTAACCGCGCACGCAACCTGGCGGTATTACAGCAAGTACCGCCTGGCGCGTTGGAGGATTTTCGAGCTGACACGCGAGGCGCTGCTGAGTTACACAGACAAGCGCTGCGCGATGGTAGTGAATGGCTTAACCAGGCGCAGGCACACGCCCTCCTCAAAACCTATGGAATTCCAACCGTCGAGACCCAGATGGTTGCCGATGGCCAAGCCGCAATCTGCGCCTCCAACCAGATTGGCTACCCTGTCGCCCTGAAAATCGTCTCCTCACAAATCGTTCATAAATCCGACGTCGGTGGCGTAGCGCTTGGACTGCTAAACGCCGAAGAAGTCAAAACGGCCACCGACACCATGCTTCAACAGGTGAAACGGCTGAAGCCAGAAGCAAAGATACTCGGTTTCACGGTTCAGGCGATGGCAAAGCGCCCTGGCGCACACGAACTGATCATTGGCATCAACTCAGACCCCGTGTTTGGCCCCGTGATTTTGTTGGGCGGTGGTGGCACCTCGGTGGAGCTGCATCGCGATCACGTCATTGCCTTGCCGCCGCTCAATTCCGCACTGGCGCAGGACATGCTCGACGAAAGTGGACTCGGCACCTTGTTGGCAGGCTACCGTGGCCGTGCTGCGTCAAACACCCAGAGCCTGTTGAGCACCTTGATGAAGGTGTCGCAAATGGCTTGCGACCTGCCCTGGCTGGCTGAGCTTGACATCAACCCGCTGTGGGTCGATGAGATGGGTGTTTTGGCGGTCGATGCCAGAGTGCGCCTGCGAACTGTGGAGGTGCGCGAACCCAACCGACTTGCGATTCGTCCGTACCCGTTGCCACTTGAGCAGTCAATAACTGTTTCAGGAGTACCTTTGCGTTTACGACCAATCCGCCCGGAAGACGCTCCTTGCATGATGCAGTTCTATGCGCATGCCTCACCGGAAGACATGCGGCTGCGGTTTTTCATGTCGCAGCGGGCGGTGCCACCTTCACAACTGGCACGATTCACCCAAATTGACTACGACCGCGAGATGAGCTTTATCGCTCTGGAGTCAGGCAGTGATGGTGCAGCCGTCATGGTCGGTGAGGTGCGCGCGCTTTGCGATCCAGACAACCTCCACGCAGAATTTGCGATCATGGTCGCCACGAGTTGGCAGGGGAAGGGCTTGGGCCGTATTCTCCTCAAGAAAATGATTGACTACCAGCACTCGCGAGGTCTAACAGAATTGGTGGGCCAGTGCCTCGCTGAAAACGCAGGCATGAAGGCCTTGGCGCGCGAGTTCGGTTTCACGACCAGTGCCGGGCCTGGCCCTGGCATCAAGACAATGTCGCTGGCGTTGGCGAACGCATTCGGCGGTGATCAATCCTTGACCACTTGATGACCTCTGCGGTTACTAACGATTTCGAAGGCTGGACTAAAGCGGTTGCGAGAAGAAGTGGTGTCGACCTGCGGCTAAACGGCAGGGGGGCTGAGCGGTTCAGAGTTAAGACTCGATGCCATCTGCCAAACCATGACGCATCGCGTACCGGATCAATTCACTTTGGTTGTCCAGAGCCAACTTTTGCATCAAGTTCGACTTATGCGTGCTCACGGTTTTGACCGACAAATTAATCTTCGCAGCAATGTGGGTCACCGAAGTGCCGGCCACGAGCAGTTGCATCACCTCAAACTCTCGCTCTGTCAGGCTCTCATGGGGCACGGTGGCGCTGCCTGGCATGGCTTGCAGGGCGAGCTGCTGCGCCACCTCATCGCTGATGTAGGCACCACCGCCGGCGATCCTGCGAATCGCCTGCACCAGCAGGTCCGGCGCGCTCTCCTTGGTCATATAGCCACTGGCACCCGACTTGATCGCACGCACAGCATATTGCAGTTCCTGGTGCATGCTCAGCACCAAAACGCGCAACTTGGGCTTCTCCGCACGCACCAGCTTGATGGTTTCCATGCCGTTGCGCCCCGGCATTGACAAGTCCAGCATGAGCACATCAAAGCTCAAGTCGCGCACTCGCTGCATCACCTCCATACCGTCGCAGGCTTCGCCCACCACCTCCAAGCCATCCGCCGAAGAGACGATCCGCTTAAGACCTTCACGCACGATGGCGTGGTCATCGGCAATCACAATTTTGATCATCTAGAGTGAATCCTGCCTAACGGACTGCCTGTTGTTCATCACGAAGGAGTCCAAGCTGTAAAAAACGAAACGTCGTCAAAGCCGCGCCCGTGCCGCCACCGTTCCAATTCCAACCACGTTGTCCGCCCCCGGCGCCCCAAAAGCCTGCTCTTTGAGGATGCCCAACTGATCCCGCACCTGCGCCGCTTTTTCGAATTCGAGGTTCTTGGCATGATCGAGCATCAGCCGCTCCAGGCGCTTGATCTCACGCGAGACGTCTTTCTCGCTCATGTCTTCCACCTTGGCGCGCTGCATGGCATCGTTCTCCAGGCGCTCCATCTCTTTGCCAGCTTTGTCGCTGTAGACCCCATCGATCAAATCGCGCACCTGCTTGACGATGGACTTGGGCGTGATGCCGTGCTCAGCGTTGTGGGCGATCTGCTTGTTGCGGCGGCGCTCGGTCTCGCTCATCGCGCGGGTCATGGAGTCTGTGATGCGATCCGCGTACAGAATCGCGCG
>JANNFW010000588.1:0-11072 GCA_031380235.1 Rhodoferax sp.
CCTTAATCCAATCATTGGGCCGATCATCCTTTGTCCGGCACGTTTCCCAGCGCCCGATTTGCCACGCACCACCGCGACAACACCGGTTTTGCCAATATGTGTGTGAATCTCATCAACACCACAAAGCTTGAGTGCCTCAGCAACCCGTTTTGACGTGTAAACCTCTTCAAAGCCTAACTCGGGGTGCACATGAAGATCGCGCCGGAATTCAGTGAGTTCCGGGTGAAATTGGCTGATGTGCGCAAACGCGCGGCCACTTGCCAAGAGTCGATTCGTCGATGCGATCTCAGTCATCAATGCCCTCCCGCGCGCCCGATGCGCAGGCGTGGATCGACCACAAAATACAGCAAATCAACAACGAGGTTGATCACCACAAAGATCAGTGCAATCAGGCACAAGTAGGCGGCCATCACCGGAATGTCGGCAAACGTCACCGCCTGGATGAACAGCAAACCCATGCCAGGCCACTGGAAAACCGTCTCGGTGATGATGGCAAAGGCAATCAGGCCCCCCAACTGCAAGCCAGTGATGGTCATGACCGGCACCAAGGTGTTTTTCAGGGCATGGCCGAAATGAATGGCGCGGTTGCTTAAACCTCGTGCACGCGCGAACTTGATGTAGTCGGTGCGCAGTACTTCGAGCATTTCGGAGCGAACCAGGCGCATGATCAGCGTCAACTGAAAAATGGCCAAAGTGACGGCTGGTAGCACGATGTGATGCCAGCCGTCTTTGGTCAACAGGCCGCTGGTCCACCAGCCAAACTTTACCGTGTCGCCGCGACCAAAGCTTGGGAACCAGCCGAGCACCACAGCAAACAGCAAAATCAGCAGAATACCGATCAAAAACGTGGGCAAAGACACACCGATCAAAGAGATCGTCATGAAGACATGGCTCAGGAAGCTGTTGCGCTTGAGCGCGGAGTAAACGCCCATCGGGATACCAAGCGCCAGGGCGAGGAATGCCGCGACAAAGGCCAGCTCCAGCGTGGCTGGGAAGCGCTCAGCAATCAGACGGGAAACTTTGGCACCTTGGCGCAGCGACAAGCCAAACTCGCCTTGCACCGCATTCACCAAAAAATGCCAGTACTGGACGAAAAAGGGTTGATCAAGCCCCAAGTCGGCCCGCAGTTGAATGATCTGATCTGGCTTGGCATCTTGCCCGAGGAGAAAAACAACCGGGTCACCGACGTACTGAAACAGCATGAAGGCGATGAAAGCGACCACCACCATGACGATGACAGCTTGGATCAGGCGTTGGAGTACAAATGCGAACATCGAAGAGCGGAGATTCAATCAAAAAAACTTGGTTGAATCTATCAGAGCAATTGCCGTGCCGCTACGGGGGTTTCCATGATGATCCCGTGAAGCCGATGCGCAGTAGTAAACTTGGGGTATGGAAAACATCAATAATTTGATATTGGAGCACCTTCGTATCATCCGTGCCGATTTGTCAACGGTGAAAGACGATGTGCGCGAGATCAAGACGCGAGTGACAAGTCTGGAAGGCGCGGTAGGTGGCCTGAAACGCGATGCCGGGAACCTTTATACCGAAGTCGCTGCGCAGCACGTGCGTTAAGACCGCTTGAATGATCGGATAGAGAAGATCGAGCGCCGACTCGACCTGGTGAACTGATTTTGTTGGCTCGAAGAATTCTCTACTGACTCACCGCCCCGGCCAGCTTCACTTGCCCATACCAAGCCCGCGTCGTTGTACGTGTGTTGTCGCTGTCGGTCATGATGCCGATACCCACCAAGGCACCGGGTGCTTCTCCAAAGGCTTTCTCGTAATCCGCGCGGATGTTGCGCTCGTAATCCATCCACATATTGATGTTTTTAGCGCCAGATTCGACGACCATTTTGCGGATTCGATCCGAGCGAGTGCTGTTAATCACTGTGCCCGGCGCGCGCGTATTGCACCAAACGTACATCAGCGTGGCGTAGGGCAAGGGCTCGCCCGTCATGGTGTGAGCCAGCTCGGATAGCATGACGTTTTTGGCCGACAACTTGGAGCGGTCTCCCTCAAAGGCCAAGACAATGCGCACCGGCGAATCAGCATTCTCTCGCACGGCCAGATCGGCCATGGTAATCAGTTCGGGGACTTTCCAAGAGAACTTGATCTGCGCCAGTTCTTGGGGCTCAATGCGTACTTTTTGGCGCAACAAACTCGCCGATGATGCAGCAGTGACAGCCATCGCGTCACGCCCATCCAGACGGGCGAAGGTGTATTGCGTGGCCCGTTTGCCAGGCAGTTGGTAATGCTGCCACTGCGGCTTGTCAGCGGCGGCTCCAAACCTGTTCTTATGCAAGCTCTGCTGAGTCGTGTCAAACCGAGTCCAGGCGTTATCCATCACCTCGGGCGAAACGTCTCGTGCTTGCGGCTCCTCGTCCAGACCAACAGGTTTGGATGCACACGCCGAGAGTGCCATTAAAGCAATTGCAGAGCACCACAAAAAGACGGATTTAGAGGCAGAGGCCAAAAGGTTTCCAAACTTCAAGAGATGACGAGTTACGTTTATTTACGCTCTTACCTTTAGATAAAAAAAAGCCACCGTGTCCGAAGGCAGGGTGGCCTTAGATGTCTACTGACCGGAGCTAACTGTTTCTGGCAACTAAGCCAAGGCAGTTAGCAGTCAATTAGAACGAGTGCTTCACGCCCAGGTCGAAACCAGTAGAGCCGTCGCCAACCTTAGTCACAGCGCCGTTCAACGAAAACGCTGTCTTCGAGTTGTTGATCGAGGCAACCGTTGCATAGACGGTGCTGCGCTTGCTCAAAGCGTACTCGTAGCCGAGTGCGAACTGGCGACCGATTGCGTCGTTACCTTGATCGGTCTGCGAGAAAGCAGCCTTCAAAGAGCCAGGGCCCACAGGAGCAGTCACGCCAAACACCCAACCGCGCACATCAGTGAGATTGGTGCGAGCATCAATCATGTAAGCGCCCATGATCTTGACGATACCGAGGTCATAAGAGCCACCCAAATTGGTGGAAGTTGTGTCGGTCGTTGTGCTGGTGGTGGTACGGCCCCATGCCAAACCAACGCTGATCGGACCTTGGCCGTAGCCCACACGCAGGCTGGTGCCGCTGCCGGCATTGGAGCCAGCAGGTGCTGCTGCAGCTGAACCGTTTTCACCGAAGTAAGTCACGATTTGACCGCTGAAACCGCCCAAGTTTGGCGACAGATAGCCGATGCCGTTAGATGCGCGAACGGTGGTTGAACCGCCAGCACTGCCAGTCAAGGCAATAGAGCTACCGACACCGTTCGTTCCAAACGGATCATAGAACGTGTGGTTCCAGAAATGAGGCGTGTAGTCACGGCCCAAACGCACTTCACCGAAACCGCCCATGACGGACAGGGTGGAGCGACGATTGAAGGTAAAGCCGTTGCCAGTGGAACCGCCTGTGGGCTGGTTGTTGACATTAGTGGCACCACCAGTGCCGTTATCTGGGTTAAAGCCGGCTTCCAAATGGAAACCAGCCTTCAAGCCGCCGCCGAGGTCTTCCACGCCGGTGAACTGGAATTTGCTGCTGGCAATACCGTTATTGAGCAAACCAATGTTGTTCGAGGTGCTGCCGTTACCAATGCCCAAGCGCAGGTCAACTGTTCCGCCCAGGTTCACGGAAGACTGTGCAAATGCGCTAATTGCTGACATTGCAGCAATCGCTACGAGAGTTTTTTTCATTTCAAATTTCTCCAAGGTTAAACATAGGGCGCCGAAAGAACGTTCGAGAGTTTCGGCTCCCCGGGCCAACCTCCTATTTCAGGAAGTTGACTCTATTGAAACAGAGGCGGGCTGGGTTGGCAAAGAAAATGGCTTTATAAATCGCTTATGCGCTGTGTTCCGTTGTGGGGTTGCAACAGGTCGTTGGATTGCTGGCAACCAGGCTCTCGGAAGCTGCGCGTGACGATTCTTGGCGCGCTCGGTTTCGCGGTTTGTTATACAATTTGTTTAACAACACATCCTTTGAAAGGTTGTCGCATGACCGCAGTTACCTCACGCGAGGTTATTCACAATTTTTCGGCCGTTGCAGCGCGCGTGGCTGCGGGGGAAGAGTTGACGGTGACGCGCTACGGCAAGCCTGTGTTGCGGCTGGTGCAGGTGGAGAAATCGGCGATGACACCCGAGGAGCGAAAGTTGTGGGCTCAGAAGGTTTTGGCGTTTCGGCTTTCAGGCCCCATTGTGAAGCCGGGTGAAAAATTCAACCGCAATGACGCTTATGACGATTGATGCGCCGTGGACATTGGACACCAATGTGCTGATCTACGCGACGCAGCCTGACGCGCCAATTCTCAAGCAACACGCCGCCAAGTCTTTGATGGGCGAGTTGACACAGAGCGAACATGCCCGCTTGGTGGGCCAAGTGATGGGCGAATTCATGAGGGTGGCGCTTCGGAAAAACGTGACGACACGCGTCAGTGTGCTGGATTTGATGAAGAACCTCTCCCACGGCGTGATGGTGCTGGGTGCGGGCCCCGGGAGTTATCAAGCTGCCTTTGAACTCGTGGCCAAGCACCAGTACCAGGTCTGGGACGCACTGATCATCGCCATCTGCGCCGAGCATGGCGTAAAAACGCTTTATTCTGAAGACGCTGGCTCGCTCAAACGGCCTTTGGGCGTGCACGTGATCAACCCTTTTGCGGAAGCTGAAATTTCATGATTGATGCCGTACTTGCCACTGCCGACGGTGCCCTGCGCACTTTGTTTGCCCCCACGCACGCCGCGCGCGCTTGCCCTACGCTGCCAGATCAGGCAACAAACTTAAACGAGGCTGAGCGTGCGCATGCAGGCGCGCTGATGCGTATCAACCACGTGGGCGAGGTCTGTGCGCAGGCGCTTTATGCAGCGCAAGGCATCGCTACAAAAGATAAGAGTCTGAAGGCGCATTTTCAGGCCGCAAGCCGGGAAGAGGCCGACCATTTGGCATGGACGAAAAGCCGCCTGGACGAGCTGGGCGAGCGGCCCTCGCTGTTGAACCCGATTTGGTACGCGGGCGCATTTGCTTTGGGGCTGGTGGCGGGACGGCTGGGTGACAAGATCAGCCTGGGGTTTGTGGAAGAGACCGAGGCGCAGGTTCAACACCACCTGGAAGGGCATTTGCTGCAATTGCCCGAGGGCGACCACGCGTCGCGCGCCATCGTGGCGCAAATGCGAGACGACGAGGTGCGCCACGGTAAGGAGGCACGCACGCTTGGCGCGCAGGATTTGCCGCTGCCCGTCAAGGTGCTGATGCGTTCGGCAGCGAAGGTGATGACGACAGTCGCTTACCGTATCTGACTCAATTCACGCTTCCAGTACTTCGAAGCTCGTCGTAATTTCTGCGGTTTTACCCAGCATGATGCTGGCCGAGCAGTATTTATCGTGGCTCATTGCAATCGCACGTTCAACGGCCAACGCGGGAATGCCTTTGCCTTTGACAGTGAAATGCATGTTGATTTTGGTAAACACTTTGGGATCAACTTCAGCGCGATCCGCATCCAACTTGACGCTGCACGCGCGCACATCGTGACGACCCCGCTTTAATATCAGCACCACGTCATAAGCCGTGCAACCACCGGCCCCGGCCAAAAAGGTTTCCATCGGGCGTGGCGCCATGTTTTGACCGCCGTTTTCGGGCTTCGCCGCATCTGGCGCGCCGTCCATCATCAACGCGTGGCCGCTACCGGTTTCCGCCAAAAATCCCATGCCTGAGCGCGTGCCTGCGCTGCCCGTCCAGCTCACTGTGCATTCCATGACCGCTCCTGTTGTCTGTGCAAAAAGCGGATTGTCGCCGCCGTCGCGTTTATGATCCGGTGCCCCTTGCAGATGACCATGCCTCCAAAACACCTCACCCCCGCCGACTACCTCAAAAAAATCCTCACCGCCCGTGTTTACGATGTGGCGATTGAGTCAGCGCTGCAACCCGCCGTGGCGTTGGGCAAGCGGCTGCACAACACAGTGCTGCTGAAGCGCGAAGACCAGCAGTCGGTGCGCAGCTTCAAACTTCGCGGCGCGTACAACAAGATGGCGCACCTGACGCCAGAGCAGTTGAAAAAAGGCGTGATTTGCGCATCCGCAGGCAACCATGCGCAGGGCGTTGCCTTGAGCGCGAGCAAATTGGGTACCCGCGCGGTGATCGTGATGCCGACCACCACGCCGCAGTTGAAGGTCGATGCTGTGCGTGCGTTGAGTGGCGAAGTGGTGCTGTGGGGCGACAGTTATTCCGACGCTTATCAGCACGCACTGGCGCTGCAAAAACAGCAAGACTTGACCTTCGTGCACCCGTTTGACGACCCTGACGTGATCGCGGGGCAGGGCACCATCGCCATGGAAATCCTGCGCCAACACCAGGGTCCGCTGGATGCGGTGTTTGTCGCGATTGGCGGCGGTGGGCTTATTTCAGGTGTAGCGAATTACATCAAATCGGTGCGGCCTGAGATCAAAGTGATTGGCGTGCAGATGACGGATTCTGACGCGATGATGCAGTCCGTCACCGCCAAGAAACGTGTGACGCTGCCCGACGTGGGCTTGTTCGCCGATGGTACCGCCGTGAAGCTTGTCGGCGAAGAGACTTTTCGCATCGCCGCCAAGCTGGTGGATGGCTACGTGACTGTCGACACCGATGCGGTGTGCGCGGCGATCAAGGACGTGTTTGTGGACACGCGCAGCATCGTTGAGCCCTCCGGAGCGATGGCGGTGGCGGCCATCAAGCAGTACGTGGCCACGCATAAAACCAGGGGCGAGACTTACGCCGCGATTCTGTGTGGCGCGAACATGAACTTTGACCGACTGCGCTTCGTGGCCGAGCGCGCCGAGGTGGGCGAAGAGCGCGAGGCACTGTTTGCCGTCACCATTCCTGAGGAGCGCGGCAGCTTCAAGCGGTTTTGTGAGTTGATTGGTCATTTACCGAGTTTTGGGGGTGGTAAAAGTGTCAGCAAGGGAACACGAAACGTCACCGAGTTCAACTACCGTATCAGCGATGCCAAGCGCGCGCACGTATTTGTAGGCCTGACCACGCACGGCAAAGGCGAGTCCACCAAGATCGCCGCCAACTTCAGCAAACACGGCTTCGAGGCGCTGGACTTGACCCATGATGAACTGGCCAAAGAACATATCCGTCACATGGTGGGCGGGCATTCATCGCTCTCAAAGGACGAGCGACTGATGCGCTTTGTGTTCCCCGAGCGGCCCGGCGCGCTGATGAAATTTTTAAGCCTGATGCGACCCGGTTGGAACATCAGCCTGTTTCACTACCGTAATCAGGGGGCCGATTACGGGCGAATCTTGGTTGGGTTGCAAGTTCCTGCGAGCGACAAAGCGGCGTTTGACAAATTTTTGCAAACGCTGGGCTACCCGTTCGTGGAAGAGACTGCCAACCCGGTTTACAGGATGTTTTTGCAGCAATGATGCTATTTTGACTAAAAATTAACCTCCAAGTTAATTTTTAGCAAAAAGATCGTTAAAAATCGATTTTTAAGAACAAAATAGGCCTCTAGCTCTCGTGCAAATTGCATAAGTAGCTATATAAATTATAGCAATTCTATCTGTAAGTACTAAACTGCCAGCTCGTTAGATAAGCTACCGCCGCTGCTATGGGCCCAACGTGAAGTACATCAGCCGATAAAGTCGATGCCCGATGCGCCCAGCCCGACCAGATCGACCTGCAACTGGTTTGCACTCGAGATAGCCAGCGCAGCCAGAAGGCCGCCCTGCGCTGCGTCGATTTCGGTGTTGAGGGCGTTGGTAGCATAGGCCACCAGGTCTGCCGAGGGCGTTGTGCGGCCCACTACGGTCAGCAGATAGGTGGCAATTTGCTCGTTGCTGGCGGTTTCATTGCCGCCGTTGGCCAGCAAGCCCCAAATCGGCAGCCGCATCAGCGCACCTGACAGTTGCGGCAGCGTGAAGCCCTGGTCGAACAAGTCGATCACCGTGCCAATCAGTGGCTTTTTGCTCGCTGTCAACTCGCGACCCAGCACCGCGCCGAGCAGCAGCATGGTGTTGCCAGCGCTTTGGCCCACGCCTGCGTCCAGCGCCACAGACTGGTCGGCAAACTTCAGCCGCTCGACATTGCTCACACGGTCGCTGCCCTCAGCGGCACTGCCCACTGTAAATTCAGCGCCGCTTTTAGCGATTGTGTACTGCGCGCGGCCTTGGCTGAACACGGCGGTATCGCGGCCTGCGCCGCCGTTCATCACGTCGTTGCCGGTACCGCCAATCAGAACGTCGTTGCCGATTGATCCCGTCAGGCTGTCGTTACCGCCAAGTCCCGAGATATGCACGCCTACGGCTCCAGAAGCGACCAGCACGTCGGCCTGTTCGGTGCCTGTCAGATCGCCGGGCTGGTTCGCAGTCAGCAGCGTTGCCCCCCTGAGGTCGACCCGGGCCGGGAAGGTTGCTGCGGTGGTGAAGGTACCCGCCTCGAGGTTGAAGACGTACGCGTTGAAAAAGCTGAAGCCGTAGACCTCGCCCGCTGGCCCCAACGCAAGTCCTGTGAGTGCCTGGATGCCATGGGTGAATGAGCCAACCCTGGCGCCGGTGGCAAGGTCGAACGACTCGATCCTGCGGCCCTCATCCAAAGACATCCACAGCTTGTTGTTGAACACCAGCAAATCGCCCGACGAATCGGCCGAGGCCTTGGCGAATAGAGTTAGCTGGCCGGTGGTTGAATTGATCTTGTAAATATCTCTGTCAAGACCGGAGGCGGCATACAACTGGCCGGTACTGTCAGCCGCCAGAGCATTGACGCCGGAACCAAAGCTGCCCGATGCGCCGACCAAAGCCGCCACGCGGGTGGCAACGCCAGTGACGGGATTGATCGATTGCAGGTAAGGGGGATCAGGGTTATTGATGCCGGCGCTCACGCCAAACAGCTGGCCGTTGGACAGGCCAGCAACATCCCGAATATTTGTGCCGAAATTGCCGATGGCGGTGATTGCGCCGGTTTGGGTGCTGTAGCTATAGAGCGTGGTGCTGTCGTTAACGAGAAGGGTGGAGGTGCTGACCATGAATTGTTCGATCAAAGCTGCTGATCATATCCACGCACTCAAGGGCGAGCTACTGTCAGATCTGACAGTGCTCAATTCAATGGCATTGTCAAAACGGATTGGGTCGGATCAGGCCTTGAAAAGCGGCCTTGCCCACCGCGTGCTGTCGGCTACACACGCCGAGTTTTTGCATCACGTTGTTCAAATGAAAGTTGACGGTGCGTTCAGACACGTTCAGCAGCGCGGCAATTTCCCACGAGGTTTTTCCGTCGGCAACCCATCGCAGGCATTCCTGCTCGCGCGCGGTCATTGCCTGGCTGTTTGCACTGTCGCCCAGCTCTGCGACGCGCCGCACGGCTTCGTGCACGTAGCCCGCCATGATCTGAACATAGGCAGCTGCATACCGCGTGGCGTCGTGCGCGTCGTTTGCAGGCATGCTGGTGGCGAAACTTAAAACCCCCAGCTCGCCGTGCGGGCTGTGAATGGGCATCGAAATACCACCCTTGAGCCCAAAATCTCCAGCCTCCTGCATCATGCGCTGGCTGGCCTCGCCGGGCACCATCGCCAGCTTGTGCCACTCGACGGGCACGATGTGACGGTTGCAATAGCCCATCACCGGGTCGACCGCCTGGAATGCCTGCTCAAAGTAATGCGCCACCCAGTCCGGCGGGTAGCCGTCAATCAGCACCAGCCTTGATTCAGAAAATTGCGTCGGCACCCGCATCGCGTAGATGAAGTGGTCAAAGCCAAGCTCGGTGCAGTGGTGCCGGCACAGCGTGGCTATGCCGTCAATGCTTTGAGCCGCCTCAAACTCCTGCAGCGCATCCATAAATTCGCCCAACTTCATGCCTGTCCTTGTGCTTGGTGGTGGTTGCGCGACCCGGCCCATTGGCCGATTGAACACTGAAGTTGACCACCGGCGCAGGGAGCTTCGCGGTAAATTCGCTCACTGTTGGTGCCGCGCACGAAGCCCGTGTTACCCAGCATCAGCACACCATGAATCGCTTGAGCGTCTTCTGAATTTCGAGGTGTTCGTGGGTGTATCGCATGTTGTTTGCCTTCAGGAAAACACTTTGGGAACAATGGCCCGGTGAAAGCCGTCAAACGCCTTCACAGCGCCACGTTGCTGCGCCTCCGGCTTGGGCAGCTTCATCGGCCAGCCCATACGCACTTGGGGGCGCGCGCCGTCGATGCGCATCGTGGTGCCCGAAATGAATGACGCAGCGGGGCTGAGCAAGAAGACGATGCCACCGGATGTTTCGGCCTCGGTTCCAAAACGACCCAGCGGCACGGTCTTGCTCATCTCCCTGAACATCGGCCCCATCTCGGGCGGGTAGTGATCCATACCGCTGGACGCGATGTAGCCGGGTGCCACCGCGTTCACGCGCACGCCTGCGTGGGCCCACTCGACTGCGGCGGTCTCGGTAAAGCTCACCATGCCGGCCCGCGCTGCGCCGCTGTGGCCCATGCCGGGCATCGAGCCCCACATGTCGGCAACAATATTGACAATGCTGCCGCCGTGCTTGTTCATCCACTGCAAATAGCACTCGCGGGCCATGTAGAAGCCGCCGGTCAAATTGCTGTGTACCACCGCCTCCCAGCCCTTGCCGGTGATGGATTCGAGCGGCGTCACATACTGCCCGCCCGCGTTGTTCACCAAGCCATCTATGCTGCCCTGCGCGGCCACGATGGCGGCGATGGTTTGCTTCACCACGTCTTCTTGGCGAATGTCACAAATGTGAAAACTTGCCGTACCGCCATCTTGGGTGATCTCGTCCTGCACGGCTTGCAGCTTCTCAACCTTGCGGCCAATCAAGACGACGTGGGCACCGAGCGAAGCCAGCTCATGCGCGGTACATCGGCCAATGCCTGAACCGCCGCCCGTCACCACCATCACCTTGCCTGCCATCAGGTCCTTGGCAAAAACAGAACGATAAGTCATTCAAACCCCTTGTGTCATGTTGTGTATTGGATGGAACATTCTGGCGCAAACCACAGCGTTGTCGAGTCAACTTCGCGATAGCTACAGCACTTGATCGAGCACCGCTTTGCTCACCCGAACCGGCATTGACAGCAGAATCTGCGCCATGCCTTTGCCCAGTGGGTCATTGCGCAG
>JANNFW010000585.1:0-2769 GCA_031380235.1 Rhodoferax sp.
GTAGATTTTGCTGTCGCCTGGGTACGGGGGCCGGGTGTAGCCCTCCTGGTGCCCGCCCATACGGCACACACCTGTGCCCCGGCGACCCACGTTTTGTGTAGCCAGCACCAGGCTGACCAGTGCGCTCTGAATCACATAGTTATCATTGCCCCAGATGATGCCCTTCTCATACGAATGGAAGGTGCGTGTGGCATGGCCGGAGATTTTGGGTTTGTAAGCCCACTGCGCCGCTTGAATGATCTTGGCAACCGCAATACCGGTGATTTTGGAGCCTTCTTCCAATGACATGCGGTTCGTCTTCACGGCATCATCAAAACCGCGTGTGTGCTTACTAATGAAGTCTTTGTTGTGCCAGCCTTGCTCAACCACATAGCTGAATAAGGTGTTGAACAACGCGGTATCGGTACCCGGTTCAATGTCCAGATGCAGCACATTTTCTTTGCCCGCCACCTGCTCGCAGATGGCGACAGTTGCGGTGCGGCGAGGGTCAACAATGATGACTTTGGCTGCGGCAGCCGTCTCACCGGGGAACCATTTTTTCTTCTTGTCTACCGTGGCACCCGAGAGGTTGGGCACCCAGTGGTTCAAAAAGTAGTTGGTTTGTGTTTCATACGGATTGGCACCGGTACACAGCAAAGTGTCTGCCACCTGGGCATCCTCGTAGCTGTTGTTGAGTTCACCTACACCCATGTCGCGTGTGGCGTGGCACTCCGAGTTGTAGGCCGGGCGGTTGTGAATACGCACCATGGGCGTTTTAAGCGCACTGAACATCAGTTTGCCGGTGCCCCAGGTGTTCTCAAACCCGCCACCTGCGCCGCCATGGTCAAAGCAGTCATACAGCAGGCCGTTGGGACCATCGGCATCCATGATTTTTTTGGTCACACCCGCGTACAGTGCCAGTGCGTCGTCCCAGTTGGTGTCCAGCCACTGCCCCCCGCGATAGACCTGCGGGTTCTTCAGGCGGTTGCGACCCACGCCGTCTTCGCTGTACATGTAGCTGGCCATTTTGCCGCCACGGGTGGATGACAAACCACTGTTCACCACACAGGCTTTGTCTGGCACGATCATGATGCTCCAACGCTTGCCAGCGCGGTCGGTGATGGTGTTGGTCATTGCGCGTGTCATGGTGACGGCAAGCGGGGGCGCTTGCTTGCGGAAGTCCACGCCCAGCGCGTTCTGGTTGGGTGCCCTGCCACCTTCTGTGGCTGCATCCCATTTGTAGGCGTGGTAACCACATCCCACAATACAGAAGTGGCAGGTCATGTTGGTTTTTTGTGCGTCTGCCGGTGGCAGTGCAATGCGGTCTTTGGCGTTGGTTGACATAGCTTGACCTCCTTAAATGATGTTGGCTTGGCGGCCATAGATCAAACCATCGACCCCAACTGCCGTGACCGTGTCGCTACTGGCGTTGTATGACAGCAGCACCTTCGGTAAATCCTCAGTGGCTTGGCCGCACACCATCTGGCCATTCATCTCGGGGTCAAACACCGAGAAGTGGCAACCGCACTTCAAGGTTCTTGTACCCCCGTCATAGGTGACCGGGCAGCCCATGTGGGTGCACAAGGCGCTGTAGGCCACGATGTCCTGGTTGGGGCCAACGCCACCCGGCACGGCGTTACCCATGCGGATGGCGTAACAGGGTGAACTGGCATCGGGGTAGCTGAAACTAACAGCTTGATTGAGAGGCATGCCCTTGGCTTTGCCCACACCTGTTTTCGGGTACGTCAAAGTGGTAGTGCCTTGCTCGGCTGGGGTGGCAGCCTCGGCGTTGTGAATAGGGATCACAACAGCACCTACGACTGCGGCAGCGCTGCCGCCACTCTTTAAAAAAAATCGCCGATTGAGCTTGACGTCTTCCATGTTGTCTCCGTTTGTTGAGAAGTTCTCAAAGGGACTATGCGAGAGTCATGCCACCACGAGCTTGAATTAAATCAACGAGTTAAAACATCGACGGAAACAGTTTGGGTAATTTTGGTAACATTGAAGAATGTCGAATGTTACGAAAACGTAACGCGCATAGGAGGCCTCTATGAAACGAAGAGTCTTGTTTCACACCTTGCTAAGCGCAGGTTGTGCGGTTGCGGCGAATCCCGCGATCGCAAACCCTCCAAAATTCCGCATTGGTCTCACGCCAGTGATCCTTGCCGATCAGGTCGCATTTCTGTCTCGCTGGGGGCGTTATCTTTCCGAGCGGATGGATTGCCACGTGAACTTCATTGCGAGGGAGACCTACCAGAGCATTCTTGAACTGCTCTCGTCAGGCCAAATTGATGCGGCATGGATTTGCGGCTACCCCTTCGTGCGGTTTGAGTCGGAACTGACCCTTCTGAACGTACCGCTGTACCACGGCAACTCGACTTATCAGGCGTATTTAATCCGACCGAAAACGAATGCCACCTCTGGCACCGTCGCTATCAAAGACTGGAGTGATTTACGCGGTAGAGTTTTGGCTTACTCGGATCCGCTTTCCAACTCGGGCTGGCTGGTCGCTCAGGCGCAACTGGCACTTGTCGGGGTGGCAGCACGTGACCTAAAACGCTCTTTTTTTGCGCATGGCCACCGCAACGTTGCCGAGTCCGTCGCCGCCCGCCTCGCGCATGCGGGTTCCATTGACGGCTACGTGTGGGAAACCATGCGCCAGCAAAACATGAGCGCCGCTAACGAAACTGAAATTGTCTGGAAATCGGAGGCGTTCGGCTTTCCGCCCCTGGTCACCAAATCGAGGACCACCCATCCCAAGCGAGAGGCCCTGCAAAAAACCTTGATTGC
>JANNFW010000638.1:0-4139 GCA_031380235.1 Rhodoferax sp.
CTCAAGCCACGTCACTTTTGCACCGGATCTGGTCAGCAAAAAGCTGCGCGCGCTGGGGGTGTCATCCAAACGGGCCGCGTTCGGCATTCCGTCCCTGCGCGAGCAGGGGGTTGATGTGGACATCACCAACTGGCGGGCGGTTTTCACCGGGCAGGGCGTGGCTGCTGCCCGCCAGGCGGAGATGCTGGCGGCCGTCAAAAAGGCTGTCACCTACAACCTGTGGATCACAACGCTCAAACAGAGTTTCTGGGAGGCGTCACCGCTCTACGGTGCTGATTTGGCCAGCTTCATTGACATCGACACCAAGGCGTTGCAACTGATTACGCAATTGCTCAAGCTGAAGGTTTAGCTGCCGCTTGACTTCTGCGCCAGGTGGCAGGCGGCGTGCCAAACTCGCGGCGGAAGGCGCGGCTGAAAGCTGCATCGGTTTGGTAGCCCACATCTTCTGCAATCTGAGTGAGTGGTGCGTTGCTTCGGCGCAGCAGGTTCGAGGCCAAGAGCATTCGCCATTCGGTCAAATACTGAATCGGCGATGTGCCCACAAGATGCTGAAACCGCTCGGCCAAAACGGAGCGCGAGGTGCCAGCGGCGCGCGCCAAATCTTCCAACGTCCAGGCCTGCGCAGGGGCTTTGTGCAGCGCGTTCAAAGCACCACCCACGATGCGATCCCCCAAGCCGGCCAGCCAGCCGGTGCGGCCTTCGCTCTGTTGGTTCATGTACAGGCGCAGCACTTCGATGAACAGCACCTCGGACAGCTTGGCCAGCACACCCGCACCACCGGGCCGTGGCGAACGCGTCTCTGCCAATGCGTAGCGAATGGAGGCCTCCAGCCATGCGCCTGCGTCGGAGCCGCGAAGGTTGACCTTAACGATAGCTGGCAAGCCCTTGAGCAGCATGCGTGCCAAGCGGGCATCGCAAGCCAAGTAACCGCAAACCAGGCGCGTGGCCGCGCCGCCACCGCCAAACACCAGTTGACGCGGGCGACGGGCCAGCACTGCATCAAGCCGCACCCCAGCGGGCGGCTTAAGCCCCGGTTGAGATGTCATGCGATGCGCATCGCCCCGGGTGAAAACGACCACGTCCCCCGCTACCAGCCCCACTGGCTCGGTATCGGACATCTCAACATAGCATCCGCCCTCAGTGATCATATGGAAAATCACCACGTTCTCAGCACCGGGCTCCAGGATCGGCGCTACTGCATCGGCGCGCGGCGACTGGTAACACCACGGCGCGGTGAAGCGCGCGTTGATGAACACGGCACCCACCAGATGCACCACGCGAAGGGTTTCTGATAATGCGTCCATCGTGGCGTGTCTGCTCACGCGGTTATGACATCAATCTGTAACGCGACGGGCGTGGCATTGGATACCGCGCTGGGGATCGGCGAGCTGCGCATGCCGGCGTGCACGAGAGCCCGCAAGCGCTCCGCATCTACCCCCTGTGCCGATATTCGAACGTTCAACCGCACATCAAATGGGCCTGAGTAAACCGGTTTGCCTGATGTGTCAGTCATGCACAGCAGGCCGCGCGCGTCGGATTGGCTGTTGGCATCAACCTCCAGCGAAGTCAGTGCAATGCCCTGTTTGGCCGCCGTCATAGAAATACTGGTTGCAGCGCAGGAGGCCAGGCCCGCGCGAAACAGCCAGCCCGGGGTGACTTCATCGTCACTGCCACCTAACTCGCTGGGCATATCCGTCAATACCTGCTTACCGTTGGCGTGGCGCGCAACGATCCGTGTGCCGCCGGTCCAGCGCGCGGTGGCGGTGGCATCAGCGTGCGTTGCCGCTTCGGGGCGGCGCTGAAAAACGTTGATCGCGCGCTGCATCGCCTGCGCAATGTCTCGGTGTGGCATGGTGTGATTTCCGCTGATATGTGACGACGCCATTGTGGGCGACTGCATCCTTCCCGGCAAGGGACTCCGGGTCCGCAGCGGACGAATGATCATGAATGCCGGACGCTCGGCTGGGTTCGTGCCGCTTCGCCTGGAGAAACCGGACTGATGCGCACACTTGGCAGACGCGCGGACAGGACAGGGTGAACCCACAGATCCCACACTTCTTGCTAAACGCGTCAATCTGCTTTTCAAGCCTCAAGGAGCGAACAACATGACACCATCGATAGCCAAAGCCATTGCCTCGAACAAGCGGTAAATCACCCGATGGAGCCCTGGCTGCAACGGCGCGTTCAGCGCTACGGATGGGATCTGGCGGCAGACAGCTACGAGCTGCTTTGGCAGGCACAACTGGCCCCAGCACAGGCTGCGCTGATGGCAGTGGCAGCGTTGGCTCCAGGCGAGCGAGTGCTGGATGTGGCCTGCGGCACCGGCCTGGTTTCGTTTGCAGCGCAAGAGGCGGTTGGCCCAACCGGTCAGGTCGTCGGTGTGGACCTCTCAGACCGAATGGTGCAAGTGGCTCGAAGCCGGGCTGCTGCGCGCCAGTTTTCAAGCACTGTTTCAAACACTACTTCAAACACCAGCTTCGAGCGCATGGACGCAGAGAAGCTCGACCTGCCCGACGCGAGTTTCGACGTTGTGCTGTGCGCGCTGGGCCTTATGTACCTGCCCGACCCGGCACAGGCCGTGCAAGAGATGCGGCGGGTGTTGCGTCCCGGCGGGCGGGTAGCGCTGGCCGTTTGGGGCGAGCGTGCCCTCTGTCGCTGGGCGGAGCTGTTCCCCATTGTCGATGCTCAGGTCGCCAGCGAAGTCTGTCCGCTGTTCTTTGGGCTTGGCCAGCAAGACAATCTGGCGCGCTTGTGTGCGAGGGAAGGTTTTCATGCTACCAAGCTGGTGCGCATCGCTACGACGTTGGACTACGCCGATGCGGATCATGCCTGCAACGCCGCTTTTGTCGGGGGCCCAGTTGCCTTGGCCTGGTCGCGTTTTGATGAAGTCGTCCGTGCGCGCGTTCGCCAGCAATATCTGGATTCCATTGAACCGTGGTGCAGCGGCGACGGTTACAAGGTGCCTGGGGAGTTTGTGATCGTCTCGGCCATCCGTTAAACCGCTAAAACTTCTCGTGCGGTGCCAGGTAGCGCCACTGCCCCAGCGGCAAGTTGCCCAACATCACGTTGCCAATGCGCACGCGCTTCAGGCCCACCACTTTCAAGCCCACCAGCTCGCACATGCGGCGGATCTGGCGCTTTTTGCCTTCGGTCAACACCACGCGCAACTGCTCGGGGTTTTGCCAGGCGACTTGCGCGGGCTTGAGGGCCTGGCCGTCCAGACTCAGCCCGTGGCGCAACTTGGCCAGCAGGGCAGGGGGGAAGACAGCCTGCACGTTGGTGGTGATGGGGTCGTCGTCGTCCATACGAATGAGTTGGCCAGGGGTTTGATCGATCTTGTCCAGCCCAACGTAAGCCACGCGCACCAAGTATTCTTTCTCCATCACCGAGTCTTCACCAATCAATTGGCGTGCGACTCGACCATCTTGCGTTAGCACGAGTAGGCCAATCGAATCAATGTCTAACCGTCCCGCAGGTACCAGGCTTTGCAACTGTTTGGGGTGGAAGAAGAAGCGGGCGTTGTCGTCCACCCAGCGGTTTTGCGGTTGCACCAGCGTGATGGCGGGCAAGTGGCCGTCTTCGGCTTGGCCACTCACCAAGCCCATCGGCTTGTTGACCAGAATCGTCACCTGGTTCGCCTGCATCCCCTGCGCCTGTTTGTTGACCTCTATGCGCGCATCTGCCGTGACCTGCATGCCCATCGATGCGACTTCGCCATTCACCTTCACCCAGCCCCGGCCAATCCAGTCATCCGCTTCACGCCGCGAGGCCATTTGCAACTCGGCCATGCGTTTGTTCAGGCGGGTGGTGGTGGTGGTGGTGCCATCGGTGGCGGTTCTGGCTTGATCGGGTTTGGCCAGGCCTTCGGGTTTCGCGATGCGGCGAAACTTCGGCGCAGCGGAAGTTGAGGTTGCGTTGCGTGGTGGTGCGGACGTCATTTAATGATTGCTATACAAATAGAAGCTAAATAAGTATATTTTACGAGAGCTAGCGTGCTGAAGAATAGAGATTTTATGAGTTTAGAGTTCTTTTGGAGATAAATTAACCTATAAGTTAATTACATCCTATTTTTGTATTGAAATTGAGCTCAGCGCCCCCAGGCTGAGCACCCGCAGCCCCCCATACTCCACGCGAATGAT
>JANNFW010000647.1:0-1890 GCA_031380235.1 Rhodoferax sp.
CCGTCTGGCCTTCATTGTCCTCAAACATTGGCGGGAGATCCCTATGACTCAAAGGCTACTTTCACATTTCGCACGTTGGCTTGCGCTGGCACTGCCGCTGGCATTGGTCGGCTGTGGCTACAACGACTTCCAGCGGCTGGACGAGCAGACCAAATCCTCCTGGAGCAAAGTGCTGAACCAGTATCAGCGCCGCGCCGACTTGGTGCCCAACATTGTCGCCACCGTCAAGGGCGAAGCCGCCTTCGAACAAGACACGCTGACCAAGGTGGTCGAGGCGCGCGCCAAGGCGACGTCGATTCAGGTCACGCCCGAGACGCTGAACAACCCCGAGGCTTTTCAAAAATTTCAGGCCGCGCAAGGCGAGCTGGGCAGTGCGCTTAGCCGCTTGATGGTGGTGTCTGAGCGCTATCCCGACCTGAAAGCCAACCAGGGTTTCCGCGATCTGCGCGTGCAGTTGGAGGGCACTGAAAACCGCATCGCTGTCGCGCGAAACGAGTACATCAAGGCAGTACAGGACTACAACGTGCTCACGCGCAGTTTCCCGAACAACCTGACGGCGATGGTGTTCGGCTACGCCACCAAGCCCAACTTTGCGGTGCAAAACGAGGCGGCGATCTCAGCCCCGCCCGTGGTGGATTTCACCAAAAAGCCGTAACAGCCTCAACCACTGGTCACCACTGATCTTCATCTGATCATCGCCAGCATGACTTGCGGCGTGGTTCACCGAGGTTTGATGCGCTTGGCTTTTAGCGGGCTGGGATGCTTGAGGGCGTGCGGGCTGCTGTTGGCTGTCGCGCTGCTCCCTGTCGGCGCTTTAGCGCAAAACCTTGTGCCCATCCCCGCGCTGACCAGCCGCGTGATCGACACCACGCGCACGCTAAGCGCAGCGGATGTGCAGACGCTGGACGCGAAGCTCGCCGCATTTGAGCAGAACAAAGGTTCGCAAATCGTCGTGTTGATGGTGGCCACCACGCAACCTGAGGACATCGTGTCGTTTGCCAACCGGGTCGGCAACGTCTGGAAGATCGGTCGCAAGGATGTCGGTGATGGCGTGCTGCTGATCGTGGCCAAAGATGATCGCAAGGTGCGCATTGAGGTGGCCAAAACGCTTGAAGGCGCGATTCCTGACCTGGCAGCACGCCAGGTGATTGAGTCTGCGATCACCCCCAATTTCAAGCAAGGCAACTATGCGACGGGCCTGAGCGCCGCTGCCGACCAGCTGATCGCCCGCATCACAGGGGAGGCGCTCGCCGAGCCCAGGCGCGAGCGGTCAGTCTTGGGCAATGTGTTTAGATTTGACTGGGGCGACTGGGCCATCTTCTTATTTATTATGGTGCCCGTTGCATCAGGAATTGCCCGAAGCATTTTTGGCCGAAAGCTTGGCGCCTTGATTGTTGGCGGTGGCGCTGGGGCTCTGGCGTTGGTGGTCACCACCAGCCTTTTGGTGGCGGGTCTGGCGGCGTTTGCTGCGCTGATGGTTGCCCTGATGTTTCGTGATGGTGCGGGTGCTTCGACCGGGTCGCGTCGCTCGGGTGGCTCTTCAGGTTGGGGCGGTGGTGGTTGGGGTGGCGCTGGCGGCGGCGGCTCTGGCGGCGGTGGCTTCAGCTCGGGCGGTGGGGGTGATTTTGGCGGCGGCGGCGCGTCGGGCGACTGGTGATTGATCATGTTGAATAAGTTCAAACGCATCCTGAAACACCGCTGGCTCGACGAGGGCGATGCCAACCGCGCCGTGCCCGTGGACATGGTCGAGCGGCTGATGCGCCGCGTTGCCGCCAGCGAAAGGCGCCACAGCGGCGAGATTCGCATTTGCGTGGAAGCGGGCTTGCCCGTGAGTTACCTGTGGCGCAACGCGCCAGCGCGCGAACGGGCGATTACGCTGTTTGGCAAATT
>JANNFW010000675.1:0-4057 GCA_031380235.1 Rhodoferax sp.
TTTCACATCATCGACGCGATCCCAATGACATCGGTCGGCAAGATCTTCAAGCCCGAGCTGCGCTGCGATGCCGCCGCGCGCCTGGTCAGCACCGTGCTGCGCGAGCAGCATCAGTTGCCCGACGCGCAGGTGCGGGCCAGCTCTGGCGGCCCCAGGGGGATGATTGTTAGCGTGACCTTGCCAGCCACCGCAGCCAACGCCTTGCCGGCAGTCACGCAGGCGCTGGCGGGCTACTTGTTTGAGGCGCGCGTAGTGGTTGCGTGATGTGCGCCGAGCGCCTGCTCAAGCCGTTGCGCCACGGCCAGCAGGCGGCCATCGCAGCCCTGCGGCGCGATCAGTTGCAGCCCGATCGGTGCGCCCGCATCGCCTACCGCGCCGGGCACGCTGATGCACGGCACGCCGAGCAGCGTCCACAGGCGGTTGAAGGTAGACGGGCCAGTGCTCGCGTAGCTGATGGGCGGCTCGTCGGGTGCGCTGGGTGTCAGCAGCGCGTCGAAGCCTTGCAGCCAAGCCTGCGCCTGGGCGCGGGCCTGCAACGTGAGCGCCTGCGCGGCCTCGTAGGCGACCGGGGTGATGTCGCACGTGCTTTACAGGTAGTCTCGCAGCACCGGCGACAGCGCATCTCGATGGTTGTCGAACTCCCAAGCCAGGCAGCGCCACGCCTCGAAACCCTGCACCTGCGCGTGGGCCTCGAAGGCCGCGTCGGCCCAGGGCGGCAAGGTGCAGCGGCGCACCTGGATGCCCGACGCCTGTAGCGCGCTTACCCCCTGCTCCACGGCGGCGGCGGCGTTGGCCGACAAGCCCTGCCAGGGATAGGCTTCTGGCACGCCCACCACCATCGGCCTGGTTGCCGCACCATTGGCACCCGTGGCACCCGCATCGACGGCCAGCGCGCGCCCGCACAGCGCCTGCGCAAACCAAGCCACATCGGCCACATCGCGTGCAAACAGGCCCACCGTATCGAGCGACCAGGAGAAGCACTTCAAGCCCGCCGTGGGCAGCCAGCCGAAGCTCGGCTTGTAGCCAATCACGCCGCAGTACGACGCTGGCCGGATGACCGAGCCACCCGTCTGCGTACCGAGCGCCAGCGGTACCAGCCCCGCCGCTACGGCAGCCGCCGAACCGGCGGACGAGCCGCCCGGTGTGCGGCCCGGTGCATTTGGGTTGTGCGTGGCGGTGGGATGCAGATAGGCAAACTCGGTCGTGCTGGTCTTGCCAATCACCAGCCCGCCAGCGCGGCGCAGTGCTGACACGACCGCAGCGTCCACAGTCGCTGGTCGCTCCGGGTAGATCGTGCTGCCGTAGGCGGTGGGCAGGTCACGCGTGTCGAAGATGTCCTTCACCGCCACGGGAATACCGGCCAGCGGGCCACCTAGCAAACGGGCCTGCGCGGCAGCGTCTTCTTCGCCAAGGGTGCAGAGGAAGGCGCCGATAGCACTGTCTTCGGCGGCGATGCGCTCCAGCGTCTCGCGTGCCAGGGTGTCGGGTGCCAGCGCGCCTTGGGCCAGCAGAGCGGCGGTTTGGCGGGCGGGTTGGAAGTTCGGGTTTGAGTTCATTGCTTCCTCCCAATTTAAATTGAGCATGGCGGGTGTCGGTCGGCACCGGTGTGGAGGCATTCGCTTACTGCCCATAGGCTACCGAGTCAAGTTTCCGGGATGACTTATTGGCCCAACAGCCGTTTGAACAAATGCGTTCTGAAGTCTCTTTTTGTGTGGATGAATATGTGCACAAGAATTTGGGTCTCATCAAACTCGTAGACAATTTTTGTCTGACGAACCAAGGTAGACCTAACATTTGTGATGCCAAGGTCTTTTATTTCATCAATGGTGCTGCCAATCTGCGGGGTTTCCTTGATTCGTTGAATGGCAGCTTTGTACTCGGCGTTCACGGTATTCCAGACAGAGTCTCCCAATTCCTTTTTGACATACGTCTTGATGTCCTTGAATTCTTCCTTGGCGCTATGAAGGATGACGATTTTGTTCGCCACAATCAATCGTCCATGTCATCAAGAAAGGCTTCGGCGTCACTGAATTTACCCGCCTTGAGTTCTTGTCGTCCCAAAGCGAGCAGTTTGAGTAGCGCCATTGTTTCTTGTTGCTTCTCGTACTCGGTAATGTCCATCACCACCATTTTGGCCTCGCCATTTTGGGTGATGATGATGGGCTCGGGGTTGATTGCAAACGCCTTGACAATTTCGGCTGCATTGGACTTCAAGTAAGTAATCGGTCTGATTTGCTCGGCGAGGGACATGGTGGCTCCTTTTAGGCGTATGCAGGACAGAATACGGTCTAAATTAAGTCCTGTCAACCTAAAGGCAACGCTGACAAGGGTGGTTGCCACGTTGGAACTTTGAAAGATGCCGCAGCCGACATCTCGCGGCGGCTCTTGGTGTCCTGAACAACGGTTTTTGCTGGCCCAAACCAGTGGTTCAATCGACATCATCGAATGCAGGTTTTCGAGAAGCCTGGGTTGAGGGCGGGGGCCGCGCTAGCGATAGGGGTTAAAAAGTAACCTGGGAGTTAATTTTTGGTGAGTTTCAGTCGAATTTTGACCAAATTTGTGAAGATTTAAACTCCTAGCTCTCGTATTTAATAGATTTATTGCTATTGAATATGTAGTGAATGGAGCGACTAATCGATCGTCAACTATCAAAAAGTCGCGACTTTTTGATAGATGGCGTTAGGAAAGTCGGAGATTATTGGGATTGGCGATGCGCTATGAGGGGTTGGTCAGTTTACCGAGTGCTCTGAACCAAATTGCCAGCCATCGGCTTGAACTTTGAGGATATCGCCGGATTGAAGCTCTATCTCGAACGAGCGGACGCCAACCTGTCGAGTCGAGTTGACGGAAAAAGAAGGACCCCATGGCATCGACCTAGGAACATCCAACTTGGTGACTCCAGAAAAAACCAATTCACACACGCCGGCATCGACCGTGTCTAGTTCGAAAATGCAACGACCATCAGCCCACTTGAAGTGGAAACTTTGTAAGGTCGCATCATGAATGGGGAGGGTGGAAAACATGTTTGATGCGCCTTGCCGTATTTTGGCAGTGAGCGACCCAGGCAGTCAGTAAATTGGGGTCAGAGCACGATCTACCGAGCTCAGCGCTTGCGCGCTTCCTTCCGGTAATCGCGATCCGACCCCAATTTACTGACTGCCCAGCCCGATCACATTTTGACTACAACTTGAACGGCACCACGAGTTGGCGTTGCTCGCCCAGGCCTTCGATGCCCAGGGTCATCACGTCGCCTTTTTTCAGGAAGACGGGCGACGGCTTCACGCCCATGCCTACGCCTGGGGGTGTGCCGGTGGTGATGACGTCGCCGGGCAGCAGGGTCATGAACTGGCTGACGTAGCTCACCAACTTGGCGGCGCCGAAGATCATCGTTTTAGTGCTGCCGGTTTGGCGGCGCTGGCCGTTCAGGTCCAGCCACATGTTGAGTTTTTGCGGGTTGGGGATTTCGTCCGTCGTCACAAGCCAGGGGCCGATGGGGCCGAACGTGTCGCAGCCTTTGCCCTTATCCCACTGCGGGCCGCGCTCAATCTGGTACTCGCGCTCGCTCACGTCGTTGATGGTGCAGTAGCCCGCCACAAAGTTCAGCGCGTCTTTTTGCGACACGTAGCGCGCGCGGGTGCCAATGACGATGCCCAGCTCCACTTCCCAGTCGGATTTGACCGAGCCTTTGGGCAGCATCACGTTGTCGTTCGGGCCTTGAATGCAACTGGTTGCTTTCATGAAAACGATCGGCTCTTTCGGGATGGGCATGCCCGCGTCTGCGGCGTGGTCAGAGTAGTTCAAACCGATGGCGACAAACTTGCCAATGTTGGCCACCGGGCAGCCCATGCGTGGCGAGCCTTTGACCAGCGGCAGCTTGTCGGTTTTGAGCTTGCGCAATTTGGCCAGAGCCGCATCACCTAACTGATCGGGGCCGATGTCTTTGACGACGCTGCTCAAGTCGCGCAGCTTGCCGTCGGCATCGATCAGGCCGGGCTTTTCTTTGCCGGGGTTGCCATATCGAACGAGTTTCATGTCTACCTTTCTGTTGTGGAATGTG